>NZ_JAOVZQ010000001.1:4867500-4981814 GCF_026619435.1 Hoeflea ulvae | reverse complement strand
TGGGGCGCTTTTTGCGTTTTGAGGGTAGGACGAGGCTCGGCCGCGTAGCGGAAGTGTTTCCCTGACCGGCTCTCAGAATTTCACCGTCAATCCGACGCTGCCGCCGTGAGATGTTTCGCGGGATGAGATCATGCCGTCGTAGCGGGCGCGGAAGTGGATGGTGGGGCTGGCCTGGACGGCTGCGCCAAGTCCGAACCGGTACCGGTCCGCGCCGGTTTCGGGGCCGCGGACGGCAAAAGCGGTGGGGCTGCCGGCAAAGGAAAGCTGCTGATCCTTGATGCTGCTGCCGAAGCCGTGCTCATAGGCCGCGCGCGCTTCCAGCCGGATCGCGGATCCGCCCTCCGTGACATACTGCCGGGCCACCGCAA
This sequence comes from Hoeflea ulvae, assembly GCF_026619435.1. Lineage (NCBI taxonomy): Bacteria > Pseudomonadati > Pseudomonadota > Alphaproteobacteria > Hyphomicrobiales > Rhizobiaceae > Hoeflea > Hoeflea ulvae. Next base: position 4,981,446 of record NZ_JAOVZQ010000001.1, on the reverse strand, counting down.
GGCCCAGGCCTGTATCGAACCAGCCCTCGCCGGCGGAGGCGACAGCCAGGTTGAGCGCGCCCGCCCCGATTTCATGGGCCGAATCATGACCCGACCAGCCGGTATGGACGGAAACGAAGGGCGACAGGATGACCCCGCCGAGTGCGAAATTGCGCGCGACTTCACCGGACATTGCGATCGTATGGTTCCAATACCGGGCTTCTGCCAGCCGGTCGAGCGTTCCGAAGGCAATTCTGCGCTCTGTCGAGATCTGCGCGGCTGTATAGCCAGCCGCACCGGATATCGTCCAGTCGGCATCAGTCCAGACACCATAGATGCCGAGGTTCAATGCATCGCTCCTGATGGTCGACAGGCGCTGCTCGATGTCGGCACCGCTCCTGACATAGCCGAATGCCAAGCCGCCGAGAAAGCTTCCGGAACCGGCATAGTCCCGACCTTCATAGCCACCGGCAAACCCGCCGGCATACCAGTCCAGACCAGCGGCATTGCCGTCGCCATCGATCGAGCCGCCACCGGCGAGCGGCGCAAGCCATGCGGTGGGGGCGCTCGGAACATCGACGTCGGCAGGCATGCCGGGTGTGCCTGCTGCAGCCCGGAATGACGGGATTTTGTCGGGACGCTTCGTTCTGGCATAGCCGAGAGCCACGCTGGCGCCGGGCGTGCCGGTTCCACCAGCAGCCAGGCCGGTACGGCCCTGATTGAGCAAGGTCTGCAGGAACAGACCTGCACTCCGCTCGGCCACACTCCGGGCTGACGCATGGACCTCACCGGAAGCGAGATCAAAGCCATTGCGCGCCTGCGTGGCATTCAGCATCAGGATCTGATTGTAGACAGCGAGCGCGTCCGAACCCGGCGTCTGGCCGAGATCATCAAGCCCGGTCGCTGACTGGAACTGGTTGAAGCTCTGCGCCACGGTCGGAAACAGCTCGGGCAGCGAGCCGGGCACGGGAACGGGGCCAGGATTGGGACCAGCACCGGGGCCGGGGAGCGGGACGGGTCCGACCGCAATTGCAAGCTTCACGGAGCCGGGATCGGTGTAGTCGAGCGTAGGGGTGAGAAAGGCCGACTGCGTCGTGGCGCTGGCAAATCGACCGGTGATCCCGCCATCGGCGGTGAGGATCGTGTAGGTCTGGCCGGTCCGGTAACTGGTTGCCGGGTCGAGCGCGATCATGGAAACTGTGCCACCATTGAGAGTCGCCGTCCCGCTCACCGCCAGAAGATCGGACAAGCCGGTGTTCGAGATTTCGGCCTCGAGCGTGCCGGTGGGGCCAATTACCAGATCGCCGGTCACGGAAAAGGTCCCGATCGAATTGCCGGGCGCGATGGTGCCGTTGACGGTCAAGGTGCCGGAGCCGCCGCGGCCTTCAAGGCGTGCCCCGGCGTCAACGGTCGCACTGACGGTCCGGAAATTGGCGTTGACGATGGTCGTCCCTTCGAGGAGTCGCGCGTTCGATACAGGTGTAGCGGCCGGCAGGTCATCGCCACCGAAAATCCAGGTGCCGGCCCCGCGTTTCTCGATCTTCTCAAAACCATTGGCAAAGACCCGGGCGGCTTCAAACAGCGCAATGGTGCCGGTCGTGCCCGCCGCACCGTCAAAGGCCAGCGTATCGGTGCCCGACCCGAAATTGAGCGACCCCGAGACCTGGGTGGTCGGGTACAGCACGACCGTATCGTCGCCGGCGCCGAAATTGATCCCGCCAAGAGTTCTGGACCCCTCCAGCAGCCTGATCACATCGTTACCGCCCCCGGTGCGGATCGCTTTGCCTGAGCCTATCCCGGCAATCTCGCCCGCATTGGTCAGGTCCAGATTGGCATCGATCGCGCTTACACCATCACCATCGCCGGCGGTGGCGCGGATTATGCCGGCGGCCGTGTTGTTGATGGTCAGGGTCGGAACACCGGCAGCCGGCCGGCCTGTCATCTGGATGCCAGTCGCCCCGCCTTCGATCAGACCGGCATTGGTGATGGTGTTTCTGACGAATGGAACCGGCGTCTCGCGGTCCACGAACACGCCATCGGCCGTGGTTCCCACCTGTATCCCGGAGGATCCGGTGCCGGCGGCGCTGATGGTTCCGCTGTTGGTCAACACAACATCGGTCGAATAGTTCAGAACACCGCTCGCCCCCACCCCGGTACTTTCGATCAGCCCGGTATTGGTGAAGACCTGCCCTCCACCACGCTGAGTAAAAAATATTCCTGTCCCTCTCGACCCGGAGCTAATTGTGCGGATCGTGCCGGAATTCGTGAATACGCCCGCCGAGCCCAGACGGGCGCCTATGGCGTATTGATCAGCCACCAAAGAGCTGGCATCCACCACAACCTCGCCCTTGTTGACAGCATCTTTGCTATTGTTGACCTGAATACCAACGCCAGACCCCGTCAGGTTGATCTTGCCGGTCTCAGTATTTTCCAGTGCTGTCTCACGCGTATTGGAAGCAAGTCCTGCTGCAAAGCCGCCGCCCAAAGTGGCGGTCAATGTAATAGTGCCCGCATTGACTGCCTTGCTGCCCGCGGAACCAGCCTCTAGTCCTACAACACGGTCGGCGCTTGATGTTGAGGTACTTGTAACCGTGACAAAGCCATCCATGCTGTTCACGACAGTCGCACCATCCCCTGCGGCTTCCATCGCAGTGCCCCTTTTGGCAACAAAGCGCACTTCGGCGTTATTGGTCGCCATTGCCCCGTTCTCCGCTCGAACGCCTGTCGTGAGTATCCCACCGGCTACGTCGATCAGGCCGTTGTTGATGATCGTCCCGGCGGCCTGAAGTCCTTTCACCACATCGGTATTGGGTTTGAGATTGGAAATCGTGCCATTGTTTATGATTTCCGTCTCTGCTCCTATCCCTGCAAAAATGCTGGTCGTAGCATTGCCGCCATCAATGGTGCCGTTATTGGTGATCTTGCCATTGTCGCCCACCGAGATCGGCGGCAGAAATGTACTTTCGCCAAGCACCGTCGCTCCGGCATTCACCGTCACGCTCACCTCTGTGCTGGTTGTGCGGAACCCGTCCACATCCGTCGCTGTACATGTCACCCTTCCGCCATTGCCCACCGGATCTGGATTGCATCCGTTGCTGACAGGAGCGCCGGCCAGGCTGATCATCAGCGCCACCGCGTTCGGATCGGTGTAATCGAGCGTCGGGGTGATGAAGGCCGACTGGGAGATAGCCCCGGCAAACTGACCCGTGACCCCGCCAGCGGCAGTCAGAATGGTAAAGCGCTGGCCATTCTGGTAGCTGGTCGCCGGATCAAGCGCGATGACGGAAACAGTGCCACCATTGAGGGTGGCGGTTCCCGTGGTGGCCAGGAGATCCGACATGCCATTGCCCGCGATTTCGGTCTGGAACACGCTTCCTGCAAGAAAGGTCAGGTCTCCTGCAACAGAAAGCGTTCCGATGCCGCTGCTTCCTGGCGCGATCGTGCCGGCGATCGGAGGCAAGCCCCCGATGATGCCGCTTCCGCCCACAGTTGCGGCCGGTGCGACATCAAAGACGAAGGCCGGAAGGGAACCGTTGACGATCAGGGTGCCGCTGTCGACGTTGAACGTTCCGCCGGCCGTGGCGCCGGAGCCGTCAAGAATCCATGTCCCTTCGCCACGCTTGAAGAAATTCTCGAAGTTCAGGAGCGGACTCTGGTCGAAGTCGAAGGTGCCAGTCGTGCCCGTCGCGCCCGTCAGAATGAAGTCATCCTCGTCGAACCCGACGTCGATGATGCCGGTGATTGCCGCGCCGGGCGTGAGCGTCACCACATCCGTACCGGCCTGCAGGTCGATGACCTTGCCGCCCAAAACCCCTGTCGACACCGTGCCGGCGATGGAAATATTGGTGTTGAAGCCGGCCTGTCCGCTTTGCGGCGGGCCGCCCAGGGGACCAGGCAGGATCGCGGCAATTGCGGCGCTCGATTGAGAGGTCACACTGGCGCCGGCCGCCACGTCAATGTCGAAGCCCGATTCGAACTGATCATCCGAAATGAACGGGCTCGAGATGCCGATCGCGACAGCTCCGGTACCGCGCGCGGCGAGAGTTCCGCTGATGTCGAGATCAAAATTGGGAGCGATATTCGGCGGGCCGAGTATCGGCACCGGCAGAAAGACACCCACGGAATTCTCGCCATCGACGTCCACCGTACCGGCGATAGAGACGCTGCGGGTGGCGGCGGCATCCAGCGAAGCGGCCCTGATGCGCACGCCCCTTGCGGAAGACCCAGTTGCCGAAACTGTTCCCTCCACAACCACCGAAGCACCTTGCGGCGCAGTGCCGGATGATTCATCAATGTTGATGCCGGTCCCGCCATTGCTCACCGACACATTCCCGGTCGGCGCAACCCTTACCGTGGCGCCGGTTCGGGCCTCTATGCCGCCCGCCGCCCCGCCAGTAACCGCGCCGGCTATGGTGATGTCTGCAAGCTCATCTCCCTGTACGGTCGCGCTGCTGTCGGCATTTCCTGTAAGGCGGCCTGTCTGTTCGAGGTTGATCCGGACCCCGCTCGAAATGGAGCGGATGGCTTCCGCGCTCCCTGCGAAATCCGTCTGCGAATTGTTGCGCAGTGTGACCAACCCGTCGATCGTCGCGCCGTCGCGGGCGGTAAGCGAGCTGCCCTCCCGGATGAAGACATCACCGGTCAGATCGGCCGTGCCGGTCAGCAGTACCGTGGAATTGTCCAGGACAAAGAGGGATTCGGCGCTGTCGCCCGTTGCCGAAAGCACACCTCCTATGGTGATCATCGAATCCGAATCCGCAAACAGCGCGTCAGCAAAATCGCCGGTGGTCGCAACCTGCGCCCCATTCTCGATCGTGATGGTTCCACGTGCCCGGATGCCTTCCGAGCCGCGTCCGGCTGTCGAGAGAACGGCGCCGTCGCGCAGGGTGACGACCATCATGCTGCCGCCGTCGACGGCATTCGAATTGTCGCCAAGCGTGGTGATCGAGCCGGAAATATCGAGTGTCGAATTGAAGCCAGCGCCGATGCCATGGGAATCAGCGCCCTCGGTCCGAAGCGTGGCGCCCGCCTCGATGGTTGCGGTGAGATTCGGATTGAACCGGCTTGCAACCGCGTCGGACTGGTCGCCGGTGGTCACGATTGATCCGGTGCCGGTCACGATCAGCCGCAGATTGTTGTCACCTTGAAAAGCAACGCCATCGACATTGGTTCCGGTGGTGGAAATGGCACCGTCGACCCGGATATCCGCATTGTCGCCATTTGCGAAAATTCCCGTCGAGAAGCCACCCGTCGCGTCGGCATTGATGAAGCTGTTGGGCGCCAGGATGACCGTGGTGTTGGCGCCAAGCCCGATCGCTCTGCGGCCGGCGACATCGATACCCGCACCATCAAGCAGGTTGACGGTTACGCCCGATATGCTGAAGCCATTGACTCCCAGCGTGTCGGGATTGGGTGCGTTCACATCGCAGGTCACGGTATCCCCCGCAGCCGGGGTGTCGTCGGAACATCCAGCCAGTGCCGGCCCGTGGCCACAGACCATCAGGAGCAAAATTGCCGTACCGGAGAGCAATGGAAGATGCGGTCTGGGTTTCCTTGCGCTGAACATCCTGATGGTACCTCGTCTGTCTCGTCGCGAATGAATTCGCTCGCCCCCGAAATCCGGCTTGGCCTGTCGCCTGGTCGTGATGGGAATCAGTACGTCGCCGGTGTCGAGCGCAACATTCGAACAGTATTTCGAATCCCGCATTACCCATTTTGGTAATGCGGGACGCGGAATACGGGGTTACTGAATTAAGTCAGGAATCGTACGAAGACGCGCAGTATGATGCGGCGCAGGTGTGCCTTGGTGTATCAATAGGAGCTTGAGACACTTTGGCGAAACTTCGTTGTCATTTGAATGGTTTTGAGAAAATGTGACGAGATCTGTCTTGGTGCGCACATTTCTGTATTGATTTCGTGGAGGCAGTCGGGACTTCAGAAGAAAAATGCAGGTCATAATCATGATCGCGACAGCGATAGGATGAGAGTTTTGGAATAGCGGCATGAAACGCAAAGATGACGATCTTCGACGAAGTGTTGAGGATATTTTCTCCTTGATGCCCAGTGAAATGTCCACTGCGGCACGAAGAGAGGTGCTTGATGCGTATCGCCGCAAGAATTCCGGAGCGACCAACACCATAAAATGGGCTGAATTCGACTTTGGCGGACGGCTGCTGCGCTGCGGCGTGTCCCAGGCCCGGTCGATGTCCACCCATCTGACGTCAAACTGGCGCGATGACGAAACAATCTCGGAAATGGTCCTTCTGGCCGAAGGCGGAGATGTCCGCGCGGGAGAGCTCGTTCAGAGCGTCAACAGCGAAATTCTCTTCTGGTTCGTGCCCTATATGCCGGCGGACCAGAAAGTGATCCAGAGCAGCCGTCTCAAGGCCGTTGTCATCACCCAGGAGCTGGTGGTCGGCATCATCGAAATGTTCAATGTGGATGCAGGTCTCACCAATGCCGAAATGCGGCTGATCTTCCAGATCGTCGTCGGCCTGACGCCCGCCCAAGCTGCGAGCGTCGATTCGGTTTCTGTCGAAACCAAAAGGGCGCATCTCAAGAATGCCTGCTCGAAGCTCAATTGCGTGAAACAGTCCGAAATCATGCGGCTGATCCTGGGCCAGATGATCCATATCCTGCATTTGTGTGAAGCGGAAACCTCGCATATGCGGGTGGTCGAGACCTTCACCACCGACCATCTGGGACGTGCGGCCAGCTTGTCGGTGCAGCGTCTGCACAGCGGACGGCTGATGCGCTTCTGGGAGCTTGGGCCGCCGGACGGACAGCCGGTTCTCCTCATCCATGGCTACCTGTTTCCGTTCATTCTGCTCAATGCCGGGGAAAGCCTGCAGCGGCTGAATATCCGTCTCACTGTTCCGGTCCGGCAAGGTTATCTGGACGACCACGCCTGCGCCGATATTTTCTATGACGGGAGATTGACGGAACAGGCGGTCGAGGATCTGACGCAGTTCACGCGCCAGACCTGGAAGGCGCCCGTGCCGCTGCTCGGCCATGCGACGGGTGGCCTTGTGGCGATGAAGATGGCGGCGGCCAATCCCGACCTGTTTGCCAGCCTCGTTGTCGCCTCGATCAATATTCTTTCGATAAGGCCTGACAAGAAGTCATATGCCGCCAATTTCTTCACCGGCATTCGAAAACTGGCCAATGATACCAATATTTACGAACCGATTATCCGGCAATTCCAGAAGAGCATCTTCGCAAACCAGCAGACGGCCAAATTCGTGCTGCGCAGGCTTTTTCGGGACTGTGCGACGGACGTTGCGGTGCTTGACGGCAAGATCGGTTCCGGGCCGGGATTTGCCTGGTACATGGAGCTTCACAAGCACTCGCCACTGGGCATCTCGTCGGATTTCAAGCTGGTGATCTCCGAAGCGACCAGTCTGCTGCGTGAATATGGTTCGCCCGTTACATTCGTGCACGGGCCCCATGACGGGTTTACCCGCCCCGATCAGGTCGAGGATCTGGTCAGGGACCAGCCTGCAACGATTGTCAAAACCCTGCCGGATGGCGGGCATCTGGTGGGGGCGTCGCACCCGGAGCTGTTCTGGGACGCTGTCGCGGCCGGTCTGCAAATCCAGCTGCGGGAAAGCGTTTCGTGAACCCCGGTGCCAGGTTCCGGTCTCCAGTGATCTGACTTTTTAGGCAAAGGATTGAGCCGTCGGGGGCTCAGCCCCTCGGGATCCCGCGCCGGTCCGCATCCGCTCCTGGAACTCAGCTGATCTCGCGGCGCAGCGCGATCGTGGCCTGCACGGCGGCCTGGTAATTGCGGTCGGCGAAGTCGAGCAGGATTTCCAGTTCGGCTTCGCTATAGCGGGCAAGCTCTTCCATCCATGGCTTGTAGGCGCGCCGGTTGATGGCCCTGATCTCTTCTATCCGCTCCGGCACAGGTTCGAGGAACAGGCGGCGGCGGTCGGCGGGATCCCGCTGGCGCCGGATATAGCCAGCCCTTTCGATGCGATCGACCACGCCGGTGATCGCGCCTGTGGTCAGACCCGTTTCGCTTGCAAGCTGTCCAGGCGTTACATTTTCGCCCAGCGTGATGATGAAAAGACATTCGAGGTCGGTCTGGTGCATGCCGAGCTTGCTGGCCAGAACGCCACTGTAGAGCGTGCGCTGGGCGCTGGCCGCCCTGATCTTGCGCTCGAGTTGCGTGATCCGGTCGTCGATGCCGGGCGCCGGCGGCGCCGTTTTTTGCTGCTTGACAGACATCCGAAATATCTCTTAGCTGTTCATTGTCTTAGTGACTAAGATAATAACGCGCACAAGGCAACCGGGAAGGCAGATCAGGGGGATCTTGTACACAATGAGCACGCGGGTGATCATAGATACCGACCCCGGTCAGGATGACGCGCTTGCCGTTTTGCTGGCGCTGAGCGCCGATGCCGAGCTTGAAGTGGCGGGGATCACCACCGTGGCGGGCAATGTCGGCATCGCCCAGACCACCATGAATGCGCTGCGGATCTGCCAGCTTGCGGGCCGCAGCGATCTGGGTGTCTACAGCGGATGCGCGCAACCCATCCTGCGGCCGTTGCACACGGCGGAATTCATTTGCGGAACGGACGGACTGGCCGGCATGGAGCTGGCGCCGCCGCGGCAAGCTGCCCGAGCCGAGCATGCTGTCACCTTCCTGATCGAGACATTGCGCGCGAGCCCCACCACCATGACGCTGTGTGCGCTGGGGCCTCTTACAAATATCGCACTCGCGCTGCTTCAGGCTCCAGACATCAAGGCGAAGATCGACCGGATCGTGATCATGGGCGGCGCCCGCGATCTCGGCAACATCACGGCAGCAGCCGAGTTCAACTTCTTTGTTGATCCCCATGCCGCCGCAGTGGTCTTTCAGGCCGGCCTGCCGATCACGCTCTTTCCGCTGAGCGCCACCTATCAGGCCGTCGCCACCCCGGCTCGTCTCAAGGATTTCGATGCCCAAGGCGTCGTCGGCGGTCCGATCGTGTCGATGCTCAAGCGCGAGCGTCCCGGCGGCGCCTCGCTGGGTGGCAATGACGGACATCCGATGCATGATCCCTGCGTCATCGCCTGGCTGCTGTGGCCGGAGCTGTTCCAGGGGCGCGATTGCAATGTTGCAATTGAAACCGCGGAAGGGCCGACCGTCGGCCGTTCGACCATTGACTGGTGGGGGCGCAGCGGCGAGCCAGCCAATGCACATGTCATCGAAACGGTGGATGCAGACGCCATGTTCGCGCGCATTGCACAAAGTGTCCGCTCGCTTGACGCAACACCTTCAAGGCCAATGGAAGCCCTGTCATGACCCATATGCTCGACGACTTCTCACAAAATGCAGACCGCGCCATCGACGAGATGAAGACGGCGGCACGGACTGCGCGGAGGGATCACGCGGCTGCCGAACTGGTGCGGCACATGTTGCTGACCACCCGGAAGTTCGCGCCTCTGGGCAAGGACAAGGCCGTCGAGGCCGTGGTTGCGGACTGGCTGGGCGCATGGCACCTGCAACGCGGCGACTGGCCCGAAATTGCAGCGGAGATGGAAGCTCTGACCGGTGCGTTCTATGACTATTGCATGGAGCCCTCGGACGTCGCCGACCAGGCGGTGCGCGCAGCCTGGCTCAAGCTCAAGGCCGTGCACGACACCGAAGACCGCACGCTCGAGGACCAGATGGCCTGGCGATCGGTCTGCGCCCATGGATGGTGGGGCGATGTCAGTCCGGCGCCGGACGGATATCGCGATCATGATCTGGGCCGCGCGACATCACCGTTTTGGGACAAGGCCTGTCCGCCGGAGTGCCTGGGATGACCATGTTGAGCAGGAAGGAAGCCTTGATAAAAGGCGCCGCCGCTCAGGAAAGGCGGCCGGTGTGAGCCTCAAGTCATTCATCGAAGTCTACGGGACCTTTGTTGCCGGCATCACATTGTTCGTGTTTCTGCTGATCTTCGCGAACAATTTCGCCTCGACGGCCAATCTTCTCAATGTGCTCAAGCAGGTCAGCTTCCTGTCGATCCTTGCCATCGGCTTCACCTTCGCGCTGATCACCTCCGAGCTCGATCTGTCCTTTGCCAATGTCTGCAGTCTGGCGGCGGTGGTGATCGGCAGCCTGATCTCGACGGATACCGCCTGGCCGGCGGCCGTGGCTGCGGGCATCGGTGTGGGCATTGCCGCGGGCTTGCTCAACGGCTTGCTGGTCACCGTCCTGAAGGTGCCTTCGCTGATCTCCACGCTCGGCACGGCGTCGGTGGCCAACGGGCTGGCGTTCATGATCACCGGCGGCGTGGCCTTTGTCGGGCGCTGGGATCCGAACTTCCTGTTCCTGGGCCGCGGCAAGATCGGGCCTGTGCCGGTGATCATTCTCATCACGGTGGTCCTGTTCTTCATTGCCCTCATCCTGTCGACCCAGACGCGGACAGGCGTGCATCTGCAGGCCACCGGCGAGAACGAGGAAGCCGCCCGCCGGTCGGGGATCAACACCCGCAATTGCAAGATCCTCGGGCTGACCCTGTCCGGGCTCGCCGCCGGGCTGACAGCGGTGTTTCTCGTCGCCAACCTGTCCTCGGCAGCACCCCAGATGGCCGGAGACTTCCTGCTCAACGGCATTGCCGCCACCCTTCTCGGCATGACCATGTTCACGCCCGCCAAACCCAACATACTGGGCACCTTCGTCGGCGCGCTGATCATCGTCTGCCTGTCCAACGGCCTGATTCTGCTGGGTGCGCAATATTACATCCAGGACATCATGCTCGGCATCATCATCATCGTATCGGTCGCTGTTTCGGCCTCGGTTCTGAAGAGAGCCGCATTCGCTCTGTAATCAACAAGGGGAGAATAAGAATGAAAACGTGGAAGACACTCATCGCAGCCGCCGGCATTGCCGGCGTCACACTGGGCGCCGGACAGGCGTCCGCCTTCGAACTCGGCGTCGTGGCATTCCAGATGTCGGCGGAAACCCAGGCGCGCTGCGCCAACACGGTGGGCGAGGAAGCCGCCAAGCTGGGTTGGGAAGCCCAGGTTCTCAATTCCAACGGGGCGCTCGAGACCCATGCCTCGCAGCTCGACAACCTCATCCAGAAAGGTGTCGACGGCCTGATCCTGTGCATGTCGAAACCGGTTCAGTTCGACGCGCAGTTCGAAGCTGCCAAGAGTGCCGGCATCCCGGTCATCACCATCTCGAGCGGAGCAAGCCCGCATACGCTGTTCGATGTCACGCCGAACGAATACATCATGGCAGCCGAGGCGGCGATCTATCTGCTGGGCACCATCAATTACGAAGGCAATGTGCTTCTGCAGCGGTTTGAATCCAACACCGGTGCGCGCATTCGCGGCAGCATTCTCGACGCCGTTCTGGTGGAAAACCCGACGGTCAAGATTGTCGGCGAGCATTCCATGGCCCGTACCAAGAGCTGGCAGGACGATGTCCGCAACGGCATGAGCGCATTGATCCTGCAGAACGCCGGGAATTTCGACGGTGTGTGGGCGTCCTTTGACGGCCAGGCGCTGATCATAGACGATCTGCTCAAGGAGAGCGGATTGAACAAGGGCGACGTATCGCTGGTTTCCATCGACGGCGGACAGGAAGTCTATCGCCGGATCAAGGATCCCGAATCGATGATGACAGCAACCATTGCGATCCCGTTCGAGAACATGGCCAAGTCGGCCGTGACGATGATGAACCAGATCGCGGTCGAGGGCAAAGCCAAGGAAGAGCTGGTGCCTGGTCCGTATCTCTTCATTCCCGCGACACTGGTCGACAAGTCCAATGTTGACGAGTTCCTGAAGTAGGCTACGGCCGGCAGCACTGAAAAAGCAGATCGCGAGGACACCATGCCGGTCAAGATTTCGGCCCGCAACATCTACAAGAACTACGGCGCAGTCGAAGCCCTGCGCGGTGTGAGCGTTGATGTGCATGAAGGCGAGATCCACGCGATCTGCGGCGACAACGGAGCCGGCAAATCCACCCTGATCAAGATACTGGCCGGGGTGGAACAGCCGGACCGGGGCGAGATCATGATTGATGGCGAACCAAAACGCTTCGATTCCCCCAGCGCGTCCTTGCGGGCCGGGCTGGCCACGATCCATCAGGATCTTGCCGTCGCGCCGGAGATGTCGATCTACCAGAACATCTTCATGGGGGCGGAGCTCACCCGCAGCGTGCTGGGTCTTCGGCTTCTCGACAAGGCCCGGATGCGGCGCGAGGCGGTTGGATACATGTCCCAGCTCAACGGGGCGATCACCAACATGAACAGCAAGGTCAATGCGCTGTCGGGCGGACAGCGGCAGGCCGTCGCCATCTGCCGGGCGCTGCGCTGGAACGCCAATGTCGTGATACTGGACGAACCGACGGCTGCGCTCGGGGTTCGCGAGACCGAACAGGTGCTCGGCCTCATTCGCTCGCTCAAGGCCAATGGCAAGACCGTCATCCTGATCAGCCACGCGATGAAGGATATTGCGGCGGTGGCCGACCGGATCTCGATTCTGCGGATCGGCGAAAACCAGATCACCCTGACGGGCGGCGACCTGACCGCCGATGCCCTTTCCCACTATATTCTGAGCGGCGAAGCAAGCCGGGTTCATTGACCAACACAAAGCGAAGCGGAGGCGGACATGGCACGAACGCTTGCCTTCGATCTGGGTGGCAGTAGCCTCAAACTTGCGATCGTCGACGAAACGGGGGCCTTTCTCGGACAGACCCGTGTTCCGCTCGACATCCACACCATTGGCGATCACCACTATGAGGTGGATCCGATGGACTGGTGGCGTGCGTTCGAGCACGGGTGTCGCGAGCTTGCCGGCGGCGGTCATGACTTTGCCGGCATCGATGCCGTGGCGGGCTGCGGCTTCACACGAACCCAGGTCTTTCTCGACGGGATGGGCCATGTCATCCGGCCCGCGATCACGTTTCAGGATTCCCGGGCCGCCGGGGTCGTCGATCGCACACGCTCTGAAATATCGGCATCGGGATCTGATGCGATCGACACGCTCGGGCCGTTCGATCCTCTGGCCCGGCTGCTGTGGCTGAAACAGGAGGAGCCGGAGCACTGGGCGCGGCTGCGCAAGGTCGTCGAGCCCAAGGACTACCTCAACATGATGCTCACCGGCGTCGCCGCATCGGATGCGATCTCGCAGACGCCGATGACCCGCGCGATCCGGGCAAGTGCCGAGGATGTGTTCGCCATTCTCGGGATGGATCCGGCGATCCTGCCTGATCTTCATTCCCCCTTTGATCCGCTTGCGCCGGTCCGGCCGGGACTGGCTTACCCGCTGTCCGAGCTTGCCGGGCGGCCCGTTCACAGCGGTTCCATCGACACATGGAGCTGCGTTCTAGGCTCGGGCGGGCTGAAGGCCGGGGTGGGCTACAGCATTTCGGGAACCAGTGATGTCTCGGGCGTCATCTGCGGGGTGCAGACGTCCGCGGAAGGTCTGCTCAGCGTGGAGTGGGGGCCCGGGCTCTGGCAGCTGGGCGGGCCGAGCCAAGGTGCGGCAACCCGGCTGCAATGGGCCTTGGACCAGTTCAGCCCCGGCATGGCGCTGCAGGCATCTCTCGATGCGGCCTTTGCATCGGGTGATCCGGCGCCGCTTTTCCTGCCCTTTCTCGATGGAGAGCGGACACCGATGTGGGACCCTGACCTCAAGGGCGCATTCCTGGGGCTGAGTGCCGCCCACACCGCCAAGGATTTCCTGCGCGGCGTGGCCGAAGGCATCAATTATCTCGCGCGCGAGGTTCTGGTTCGCGCAGAGGAGGCGATCGGAACGCCGGTCAGCCATGTCTGTTTTTCCGGAGGCCTGGCCAGGAGCCCCTTGCTGTGCCAGCTCAAGGCGGATGTGCTGAACCGGGATGTCGTGGTTCCGGGCAATCCGGAGACCGGGCTCGCCGGTGCGGCCAGGCTGGCTTCGTGGCATGCAGTCCGGGATCAGGCGACGGTCAGCGAGACCGGGACCCTTTACAGGCCCGATCCCGCAAGGCGGGTCTATCACGACGACAGGTTTTCCCTGTTCCGGGTGGCGTCCAAGGCCGTTGCCCCGATCTCCCACAGGATGCGTGCGCTCGGTTGATCTTTCGAAGAACGCTGCGCCCTGTCGCGCGCGGATCGCCGGCAGAGACTCTGACTAGCCACCCGTTGCCCGGGCGTTGCGCGTGCTCCAATAGGCGTTGGCGGTCTCCCGGTTGGCTTCCAGCATATGTTCCATTTCATGCCGGGCCAGGGCTCCGTTGCGGTCGCGAATGGCTTCGGCGACGCGGATGTGACCTTCGCGAAACGGGGTGCCGCCATTTTCGGTCTGCACGCCGAATTCATAGGAAATCCGCAGGATGCTGATGATCATCGGGCGCAATTGCCGCATCATCAGATTGCAGGTGGCATCCAGAATGGTGCAGTGGAACCGGCTGTCTTCGGCATAGAGCTCGGTGGTGCTCAATGTGCCGGGTAGCAGGGCGTGCGCCGATTCAAGGATGTTCCGCACCTGCTCGGGCGTGGCGCGCTGGGCTGCGAGCTCGGCGGCGGCCGGTTCGAAGATGCAGCGCAGTTCGGTGGTTTCCACGAACATCTGGCCGAGGCGGCTATGGGTCGGCTCGTGCCAGGAAATGACGTCGGAATCGAGAAGGTGCCACTCGCTGATCGGGCGGACCTTGGTTCCGTATCGCCGCGCCGTGCGGATCATGCCCTTGCCGGACAGAACCTTGATGGCGTCGCGGATGGTGGTCCGGCTGACACCAAGCGACTCCGCCAGTTCCGGCTCGGTCGGGATCGGTTCGCCCTGGGGGTAGACATCATTGACGATTCTGCGGCCCAGTTCCTCGACGGCATCCCGCGCCGCACCGCGCGGCAATGAGGCTGCCACTTCGGTTGGCGCAGACGGATACGAGTGCTTCACAGTCATTTTTCCCCAATCCGCGGTCTCCGCGACCGTCATGTTCGAATCTTCTACATCACATCTAGACGCTAGGTATGATCTGTGCTAGATCACATCTAGAAGCATATAGAACAATTTCCCGAGGTTAGCCAGAGTGGCCAGACGAGTTGGGATTTCAAGGGGGTGGTACATGTCCGGCATCCAGACGCCAGGACGGGATTGCGGTCGCATGTGTGCAGCACACGGCGCGCGAAGCAATGGCCTCGTCGGGCAAGGGCCTGCCGGTCAGGCAGGCGGCGAAGCCCGGATCAGGTGCGCCGGCGCATGAAGATCACCTCGATCAAGACCATCGTGGTCAATGCCGACATTCGCAACTGGGTGTTCGTCAAAGTCGTTACCGACCAGCCCGGCCTGTGGGGCTGGGGCGAGGCAACGCTGGAATGGAAGACCCGCGCCGTGACCGGATGCGTCGATGATCTGGCGCCACTGGTCGTCGGCGAGGATCCGATGCGGATCGAGCATATTGCCAGCCGCATGGCCCGGTTCAGCTTCTGGAGGCTGGGCGCCATCGGGATGAGTGCGGCTTCAGGCATCGAACAGGCGCTGTGGGACATCAAGGGGAAAGCCCTGGGTGTGCCGGTCTGGCAGTTGCTTGGCGGGCGGGTCCGCGACAGCATCAGGGTCTATACCCATCCACTGCGCGGACGCCTCGAAGATGCCGCTGCGGATGGCGACATTTCAGCTATTTGCGATGACATCCAGCAAACCGTCGAGATGGGATATTCGGCCATCAAGGTCGGGATGATCCCCTATACCGGGTATGACGCGCCGATATCCGCTGTTCGCCATGTCGCCAAGCTGGCGGAAGCAATCCGCGAGCGGGTGGGAGACGACATCGCCCTGATGACCGATTTTCACGGCCGGCCCGAATCCACACGTGCTGCCAAGGCCTTTATCGATGTGATTGCGCCGATCGCGCCGCTGTTCGTGGAAGAACCGATCCAGCCCGGCAATGCCCGGCTGATGGCCGAGTTGAACCGGCAGGTCGGATGCCCGCTGGCAACGGGAGAACGGCTCTTGCAGCCCGAGCAGTTTTCGGACCTGGTTGAGCAGGACGCCGTCACCTATGTGCAGCCCGACCTTGCGCACTGCATGGGGTTTTCCGGCGCCCGCCGGATCGCGGCGATTGCGGAGGCGCGCAATGTCGGCATCTGTCCGCACAACCCGATGGGCCCGGTGGCCAGCGCCGTTGCGCTGCAGTTCGATGCGGCGACCACCAATTTCGTCATCCAGGAAGAATGCTCCGGCCTGGTCCCCTGGTTCGAGGACATCTGTTCTGCCTATCCGGTCAGTCTGGTGGATGGCTGCTGGCAGTTACCCGACGCGCCGGGAACAGGCATCGAGATCGACGAGACCGAGGCTGCAAGGCACCCGTTCAGACAGGAGCGGATTCTGGCGTTGGATGCGATCCTGCCGGACGGAACAATCGCCAACTGGTGAGGGAGGAAAGCGCGGCAAGACCAACGCATGCGAAGTGATCACTAGGGAAGAGGTAGGACACTCGACTTTTGACTTCAATCAATCTGGGAGGAATGACAATGAAACTCAAAACGACACTATTTGGCCTCATGGCCGCAACTTTTCTGTCAACCGCCGTGGCCGGTGCCGAAGAGCTCAAGATCTGGACCATCAACTACACGTCCGAAAAGCAGGTTTCGGCGCTGACAGCCGCGGAGGCCGAATTCGAGAAACTCAATCCGGGTGTCGATGTCGAGATCGTCATGCGCGGCACCGATGAGCACAAGACCGCGCTGCGCGTGGCGTCCGGTTCCGACACGGGCCCCGATATCTATGCCTATTGGGCCGGTCTCGGCCTGGGCGGCGAATATGTCCAGGCCGGCATGAGCGCCGATCTGTCGAAATATTACGAGAGCTATGGCTGGGGCGACCGCCTCACGGTCCCGTCACTGGCATTCACCGAAAGCTTTGCCGAGGGCAGGCACGGCATCCCGTTCCGCTTTTCGGGTGAGGTCGTCTATTACAACAAGGATCTCTTCGCCAAGGCCGGAATCGAGGGGGAACCGCAAAGCTATGACGAGCTCAAGGCCGCCGCGGTCAAGCTGAAGGAAGCCGGGATCCCGGCCTTCACCTTCGGTGGCACGGTCAACTGGCATGTGATGCGCCTGATGGACGTGATCCTTGAAACCACCTGCGGCGCCGAAAAACATGATGCGCTGATGGCCATGGAAAGTGACTGGGCCACCGAACCCTGCGCCCTGGCCGCCTTCACCGAGATGAAGTGGTGGACCGACGACCATTTCCTCAAGCCGTTCATGGGCATCGACAACCGCCAGGCCACAACGCTGTGGTTCGCCGACCGTGCAGCCATGATGCTTGAGGGCGACTGGCACGTGCCGACCATCGACGAGAATTCGGAGATGTCGAAATACGGCATGTTCCCGTTCCCGACCGGCACCGGGCGCCTCTACGGATTTGCGGAATACATGTATATCTCGACCAAGTCGGACAAGGCCGATCTGGCGGCGAAGTTCCTCGACATGTTCACCTCGGACGAATTCCAGGCAGCACATATCGGTGCCTTTGGCGC
Source organism: Hoeflea ulvae (assembly GCF_026619435.1). Classification (NCBI taxonomy): domain Bacteria; kingdom Pseudomonadati; phylum Pseudomonadota; class Alphaproteobacteria; order Hyphomicrobiales; family Rhizobiaceae; genus Hoeflea; species Hoeflea ulvae. Next base: position 4,964,021 of record NZ_JAOVZQ010000001.1, on the reverse strand, counting down.
ATTGTCGGTGAACCGCAACGTCAAGCAGGGCGACGATGCGCTGGAGCTGCACAAGGAGTGGCTCGACGTGTTTGCCAATGCCAAGGGCACCTTCGTCAATGGCGACCAGGCCTTTCCGCTGGATGTGACGACCGAGTATTTCCGGATCATCAACGAGCTGGCCTCGGGCAATCTGGAGCCGCAGGCAGCGGCTGACGCGATGGCCCGGTTCATCGCCAACCGGTAATCGTGAACCAGGGTTCCGCGGGGCAATTCCGGCCCCGCGGAACCCGTTCGGGCAGTGCCTCTCCGAGAAAATGTGCTGGAAGTCCTCACCATGCCGAAAATGGATCCGTTTCGAACACCGCGCGGTCAGGCCATCGTCCTGATGGCCCCGGCGCTGGCCGTCTATTCCCTCTTCGCCATCTGGCCGATGATCGATGTGGTGATCCTGAGCTTTCAGGACTGGAACGGGATCCGGGATCACCGCGACTGGGTCGGCCTGCAAAATTACTATCACATCCTCTACAATGATCCGGTGTTCTGGGTCGCGTTCCAGAATACCGTGATCTGGACGGTGCTGTCGGTGGTGTTTCCGCCGCTGCTCGGGCTGTTGCTGGCGCTGGGTCTGAACCAGCGGCTGATCGGGCGTGCGCCGCTGCGGGCGATCTACTACCTGCCTGTCATCATCGCGCCCATTGCGGTGGCGACCATGTGGCGCTGGATGTATGATCCGTTCTTCGGCCTGTTCACGCAATTGTTGACCGACATGGGTCTGTCCGGATGGGTCGTCGACTGGCTCGGCGACAAGGATGTCGCGCTCTATTCCATCTTCGTCGCCTATGTCTGGCAGAGCGTCGGTTTTTCCATGGTGCTGTTTCTGGCCGGTCTGCAAAGCGTGGACAAGTCGCTGGTCGATGCCGCCCATATCGATGGCGCCAACCGCCGCGAGATCTTCAAGCATGTGACCTTGCCCGCGTTGCGGCCGACGATGACCATCGTCATTGTGCTTTCGACAATCTCCTCGCTCAAGGCCTTTGACATCGTCTACGGCATGACCGGCGGCGGGCCTGCCCAATCGACCCAGATGCTGGCGTTGTGGGCCTTTACCCAATCCATGCAGATCTTCGATTACGGCCGCGGTTCTGCCGTCTCGGTGGTGCTGCTCGCAATCACCCTGATGATCGTCGTGCCCTATATGCGCTGGTCGCAACGCCGCGAGGAGGAGGTCCGATGATGGATGACATGTCTTCGACCGAGACCCCGCGCAAGCGCCGCGACCCGGTTCTGATCGGGCTGTGGATATCGCTGGTGGCCGTGGCGCTGATCTGGCTGGCTCCGGTGGTGTTCATCACCTTCACCTCGCTGAAATCAGAAGCCGAGATCTTCAGTTCCGCCGCCTTTGCCTTTCCAGCGGACGTGCAGTGGAGCAATTACAGCGTGGCCTGGGCCAAGGGCAATTTCAACCAGACATTCGTCAACAGCTCGGTCATCACCGTGGTCAAGGTGCCGCTCGGCCTGCTGATCTCGGCGATGGCGGCCTATGCGCTGGCGCAGATCAATATGGGCTGGAACAAGCTGCTCTTGGTGTTTGTGCTGTTCGGCGCCATGATCCCGTTCCAGGTGATGCTGGCGCCGCTGTTCACGCTGGTCAATTCGATGGGCCTGATCGACACCTATCCCGGCATCATCCTGCCCTATCTGGCCTTCGGCGTGCCCTACCAGGTGTTCATCCTGCACGGCTTCTTCCGGGCGGTGCCCAAGGAGCTCACGGAAGCCGCGCTGATCGACGGAGCCAGCCATTTCACCATCTTCCGGCGGATTTTTCTGCCGGTCTCGCTGCCGGTGCTGTCCGCTCTGCTGATCCTCGATTTTGTGTCGACCTGGAACGAATTCGCCATGGCGCTGGTGCTGTTGCAGGACAAGAACATGTGGAACCTGCCGCTCGGACTGATGTCCTACCAGGGCCAGTTTTCCAACAATTACGGGCAGCTGAATGCGGCCATCGTGATGACGGTGCTGCCGGCGACAATCGTGTACCTGATTTTCCAGCGCTACTTCGTCAGCGGCCTGACATCGGGCGCGGTGAAAGGCTGAGCCATGCAAAACCACCAGAGACGACCAAAAAGGCTTGAGAAATGGCAACAGTAGAAATCGCGGATCTGAGAAAGAGTTTCGGCGCGTTTCCCGTGGTGCATGGTGTTTCCATGGACTTCAAGGATGGCGAGTTCATCATCCTGGTGGGGCCGTCGGGCTGCGGCAAGTCCACGCTGTTGCGGATGATCGCCGGGCTCGAGGATGTCACTTCGGGCACGATTTCGATCGACGGCAGGGTGGTCAACACGCTTTCGCCCAAGGAGCGCAATATCGCGATGGTGTTCCAGAACTACGCGCTCTATCCGCAGATGACGGTGGCGCAGAACCTTGGGTTCTCGCTTGAACTGAGCAAGGTGCCCAAGGCCGAGATCGCCGCCAAAGTCAATGAATCGGCCGAGATCCTGGGGCTGACACCGCTTCTCGATCGCAAACCGTCACAGCTTTCGGGCGGCCAGCGCCAGCGGGTGGCCATGGGCCGCGCCATCGTGCGTGATCCTCAGGTCTTCCTGTTCGACGAGCCGCTCTCCAACCTGGATGCCAATCTGCGGGTCAAGATGCGCGCCGAGATCAAGGCGCTGCACCAGCGGCTGGGCTCCACCATCGTCTATGTCACCCACGACCAGATCGAGGCGATGACCATGGCGGACCGGATCGTGGTGCTGCGGTCGGGTAATGTCGAACAGATCGGCACGCCGATGGAATTGTTCGATTATCCGAAAAACATGTTCGTCGCCGGCTTCCTCGGCTCTCCCGCCATGAATTTCCTGCCCGGCAAGCTTGCCGCGGATGGCAGCGCGACGCTGGTGCTGAGCAATGGCGAAAGGGTGGCGCTGGCACGCCGTCCCGAGGTCGGCGATGATGGCGGCATCGTGCTGGGCGTGCGCCCGCAGGATATTTCGCTGGATCCTGAAGACGGCACAGCGGCCACGGTCAAGGTGATCGAGCCGACCGGCGCCGACACCCATGTGCTGGTGGAAATTGCCGGGCAGGAGGTCACCTGCGTTCTCGACGCACGGCTCGACATGAAGCCCGGCGATCATATCCGGCTGTCGTTCAGGACACCGGCGGCCCATTTCTTTGATGCAGAAACCGAAGCACGGCTTGAGGCCGGCTTCAACCAAGACGAGGGACACAAGGCATGACCGACGCAACAACCGCTCAATGGGACGTGATCGAACACGAGATCAAGACCGGCATTTCCGGCAATCCCTATCTCGACACGGAATTCTGGGGTGTGTTCTCGCAGGACAACCGTCACATCCGGGTCCCCGGCTTCTATGATGGCGAGGGAAGCTTCAAGGTTCGCTTCTGCCCGGACCGGCCCGGGACATGGTCGCTGCGCACACAATCCGAGACCGCGGCGCTGGATGGCCAGACCGCCAGTTTTGAAGTCACCGGACCACGCGATGGCGTGCATGGCCCGGTCAGCGTGCGCAACCGGTTCCACTTCGGCCATGCCGACGGCACACCGTTCAAGCCTTTCACCACCACCTGCTACGCCTGGACCCATCAGCCGCTGGAGCTGCAGGAACAGACCTTGAAATCGCTCGAGTGCGGCGCCTTCAACAAGATGCGCATGTGCGTGTTTCCCAAGCACTATCCCTATAACGAGAACGAGCCGCTGCACCATGTCTATGAGCTGGACGCCAACGGCAAATACGATCCCGACAAGCCGAATTTCGAGGCCTTCCGGCATTTCGAAAACCAGATCGCCAGACTGGGCGAGATGGGAATCGAAGCTGATGTGATCATCTTCCACCCCTATGACCGCTGGGGTCACTGCGCCTGGAGCGAAGAGCAGGATTACCGGTATTTGCGCTACCTGGTGGCGCGGATCGCGGCCTACCGGAATGTCTGGTGGTCGCTGGCAAACGAATATGATTTCATGCTCGACATCAAGCCGATGGGGCGCTGGGACCGGTTCTTCTCGATCATCGAGGAGGGCGATCCGCTGCGCCATCCCAAGTCGATTCACCAAGGCAATCCGGCCATGCTCTATGATCACCGCAAGCCCTGGGTCGATCATGTGTCGATCCAGCATTTCGAAACCGCGCGGACGGCACAATGGCGCGCGGACTACGGCAAGCCGATCGTCAATGACGAGATGCACTACGAAGGCGACATCATCCAGTGCTGGGGCAGCATCACCGCCGAGACCATGGTTGACCGCTTCTGGATGACGGTGATGAAGGGCGGCTATGCCGGTCACGGCGAGACCTACAGCCACCCGCAGGATCTGCTGTGGTGGGCCAAGGGCGGGGAGTTGCGCGGTCAAAGCGCCGAGCGGATCGCGTTTTTGCGGAAAATCGTCGAAGAGGACGCGACCCATGGGCTGACCCCGGCCGAGGAAGTTGACGGGCTGAAGGCCTGGCGCAGCCTGGGCACGGCCCGCGACGGGGACGTTACCTATATCTATTTCGGTGAACATCGCCCCGTCATCTGGTCGCTCGGCCTGCCGGTCGAGGATGGCGACTGGGAGGTCGATGTGATCGACACCTGGAACATGACGATCACCCCGGCCAAACGCGTTACCGCCCCGGTGCCGGTCGCCATCAAGCATGCCGAGCGCACCGTTGGAGGCAAGGCCGACGCGGCCTTCGGCATCGAGCTCCCGGGCAAGCCAAGGCTCTGCGTCAGGGTGCGGCCCGCCAGAAAGCACTGAAGCACGGCGCGTCGCACCGGATTCGGGCGACGCGCCTGCCCCTGATCTTCAGCATCTCCAAACTCCGACCGGCGGCCTGATTGCCGCCATTTCGAGACCGGAAATTCGCAAAATTCAGCTTCCCTGGAACCTTTGGCAGCTTTCCGCGTTGGAATACCTGACTTGGAATCGGGGAGATCATCATGACCACGGGCGAATCCGTCACCGGCCACCAGCAGTTCGAAACTCATTCGGATTCGAGGGGGTCGGCGACCTCCCTTGGTTCAATATACACTTCAGCCATAGGTTTGATTGTTCTTCTGCTCGGACTGGTGATTGGCGCAGGCGGGGTCTGGCTGATGTCGCTGGGCGGGTCCTGGTATTACGCGATTGCAGGCGCCGGTCTTATCATCAGCGGTTACCTGCTGTTCCGGCGCAAGATTCTCGGTGTCGGTGTCTATTTCCTGATCTGGATCGGAACGCTGATCTGGGCGGTTTGGGAAGTCGGCTTCGAACTCTGGCCGCTGGTTCCCCGGGTCGTGGCTCCCACGGTTATTCTTGTTCTCGTCGCCCTGACGATTCCCGCGTTCTCAGCGCGGCCCGCTTCCGGCAGATATGGCTCGCATCGTGGCCGAACCGCTCTGTTGATGCTGGCGGGCGCCCTCGCGATGTCGGGGATTGTGACGGACGGCGCCAAGGCCCAGCAGCAGGACGAGCAGATTGGAGGACCGGGTCAGACCACTCCTGGCGCGGTTGATGGCGCAGAAACCACCGGGGAACCTGCAGATGCTGCAGGTTCCGAAGCCGCTTTGGGCGAGGGGCAGGCGGGCGAGAACATGCCGCTGCGTCCGCCGCAAGTGCTTGAAGCCGGGACGGACTGGCCGGCCTATGGCGGCACCTATGAGGGCCGCCGCTATTCGCCGCTGAGCCAGATCAACCGCGACAATGTGGCGGATCTCGAGCAGGTCTGGCAATTCCGCACAGGCGACATGCCCTCCGAGGGTGCCGAAGGCAAATATTCGCCTGAGAACACGCCCCTCAAGGTCGGCGACAGCCTGTTTGTCTGCACCGCCAAGAACATCATGATCTCGATTGATGCCGGCACCGGCAAGGAAGAATGGCGCTATGATCCGGTGGTGTCGGATGACGCCATCCCCTATGGCGCGACCTGCCGGGGTGTGGCCTATTACCGTGATGAGGCGGCGGAGCCCGACGCGCTCTGCGCCGCGCGGGTGATCGAGACCACGCTGGATGCGCGGATGATCGCAGTCGACGCCGCCACCGGCCAGCTCTGCAGCGATTTTGGCCAGAACGGCATTGTCGATCTGAATGACGGCATCGGTGAAACCGTGCCGGGATGGTATGCCGTCTCCGGTCCGCCGACCATCGTGCGCGGCATCGCTGTAACCGGCGCGCAGGTCAAGGACGGGCAGGCCGAAGACGCCCCCTCCGGTGTGATCCGGGGCTATGATGCAGTGACAGGCGAGCTGGCCTGGGCCTGGGACATGGGTAAGCCCGACCTCAAGGGACTGCCGCCGGAAGGCGAGGCCTATACACGCGGCACGCCCAACATGTGGACCCTTGCGGCCGGTGACGAAGAGCTGGGACTGGTCTATCTGCCGATGGGCAATTCCTCGGTCGACTATTACGGCGCCAATCGCTCCGAAGCGGAGAATGAATATTCGACAGCGCTGGTCGCTCTGGATGTGGCCACCGGCGAGGTGGCGTGGAACTTCCAGACGGTGCATTACGACGTCTGGGACTATGACCTCGGATCGCAGCCGACGCTGATCGATTTTCCCGTCGAGGATGGATCGGTTCCGGCACTGATTCTGCCCAGCAAGCAGGGACAGATCTATGTGTTGAACCGGGAGACGGGCGAGCCGCTGTTCCCGGTGGAAGAGCGCGAGGTGCCCACGGGTGGCGTCGAGCCTGAAAACCTGTCTCCGACCCAGCCCTATTCCAGCTATGCGGCGCTCAACAAGCCTCCGCTGACGGAAAGGGACATGTGGGGCATGAGCCCTCTGGACCAGCTCTGGTGCCGGATCCAGTTTCACCGCGCGGCCTATGACGGCGAATACACGCCGCCGACCGCTGACCGGCGCTGGATCCAGTATCCGGGCTACAATGGCGGATCGGACTGGGGCGGCATCGCCGTCGATGTCGAGCGCGGCATCATCATCGCCAATTACAACGACATGCCCAACTACAACCAGCTGATCCCGCGTGAAGAGGCTGACGAACAGGGCATCAAGCCGATCAACGAGGGTGGCGAAGGCGGTGGCGGTGAGGCCGGCGCCCAGGCCGGATCGCCCTATGCGATCGCGGTCAATGCAGGCTGGCGCATGCCCACCGGTCTGTTGTGCAAGCAGCCCCCCTATGGTGGCATCACGGCGATTGACCTGAAGACCGGCGAGACCCTGTGGGACCAGCCGATCGGCACGGCGCGCAACAATGGCCCCTTCGGGATCCCGTCGATGCTGCCGCTCAAGATCGGGACACCCAATAATGGCGGGCCGCTGGTCACCGCCGGCGGGCTGATCTTCATTGCCGCGGCAACCGATGATCTGCTGCGTGCCATCGATATCGAGACCGGCGAAGTGGTGTGGCAGACCGTCTTGCCGGCCGGCGGCCAGACGACGCCGATGACCTATGAGGTGGATGGCCGCCAGTATATCGTCATTGCGCCGGGTGGCCATCACTTCATGGAAACCAAGATCGGAGATCACGTCATCGCCTACGCGCTGCCCGAAGGTCAGTGACGTGCGCAGCAGCGGGGCGCTTCTTCCGTCAGTCCTGTCGCTGCTATTGCTTGCGGGGTGCACGGGGTCGCAATCGGCTCTCGATCCCGCAGGCAAGGATGCCAGCGTGCTGGCCGATCTGTTCTGGGTTCTGCTGATCGGCGCTGTCGTGCTGTGGCTGGCGATCAACGGCCTGTTCTTCTACGTGACCCGCATCGAGCCTCGCTCGCTGTCGCGGCGGCTGGCGGAAACGCTGGTCATTGGCGGTGGCATCGTGTTTCCGGTCCTTTTGCTGTCGGGGCTGCTCTATTACGCGCTGTCGATCATGCCCGACCAGCGGCTGGAGGGCACCGGCGTCGAGGTTCGGGTCACGGGCGAACAATGGTGGTGGCGGGTTGAATATATCCCCGAGCCGGGGGCGGCGCCGATCGTGGCCGCCAACGAGATACGCCTGCCGGCCAATCATCGTACCGAGATCAAGCTCGGTGCCGACAAGGTCATCCATTCGTTCTGGATCCCGGCGCTGGCGGGGAAGATGGACATGTTCCCGGGGCGCCAGACCCGGCTTGCGGTGGAGCCGACCAGGGTGGGCGTCTATCGCGGCCAGTGCGCCGAATTTTGCGGCGAAGCCCATGCGCTGATGTCATTCCAGGCCGTGGTTCTTGAGCAGGACGAATTTGCGGCCTGGCTGGAGAAGGAGCGGCAGGACGCGGTGCCGCCGTCGACCTATCTGGCGCGGCGGGGCGAAGACATCTTTTTCGAGGAAGGCTGCGGCGCGTGCCATGCGGTGCGCGGAACGGAGGCCGGAGGACGGACCGGTCCCGACCTTACCCATGTCGGCGGCCGGCTGTCGCTGGGCGCCGGGATACTGCCGACGGACAGCGAATCCTTTGGCGAGTGGGTCCGCCATACCAAGATCATCAAGCCGGGGGTGAAGATGCCGCCTTTCCTCCACCTGTCCGAGGACAAGCTCTCAGCGTTGAGTGCCTATCTTGAGGGGTTGAAGTGATCATGGCGAGCAATCTGGCCGGCACCGGGCCGCACCCGGACACTGTCTACCCGCCCACCGAGGAGATGCTGGCCGCGCCGGTGGACAAGGAGGCCCGGGACCGCGGTGCGGAGCAGTTGCGCGAGACCTGGAAGACGCCGAAAGGGTTCCGCTACTGTACGGCGGTCAACAATTCCGAGATCGGAAAGTGGTACGCGCTCAGCGCCTTCTTCTTCATGATGTGCGCCGGCGTGCTCGGCCTGCTGATCCGGGTGCAGCTTGCCGTGCCGGACAATGATTTCCTGTCGGCCGACCGCTTCAACCAGTTTTTCACCATGCATGGCTCGGCCATGATGTTCCTCTTTGCCGTGCCGATGTTCGAGGCCATCTCGATCCTGCTGCTGCCGGGCTTTCTCGGGGCGCGGGACATGCCGTTCCCGCGGCTGTCGGCCTATGGTTTCTGGTGCTTCCTCATCGGCGGTATCTTCGTTATGAGCTCGGTCCTGTTCGGGGTCGCACCCAACAGCGGCTGGTTCATGTATCCGCCGCTTGCCACCGAGGCCGAGGGGATGGGCTCCGACATCTGGCTGCTGGGGCTGTCATTCATCGAGGTGGCCTCCATCGCGGCTGCGGTGGAGCTGATCGTGGGTGTTCTGAAATGCCGGCCACCAGGCATGCGCATCAACCTGATGCCGCTTTACGCCTGGTACGTGCTGGTCGTGGGCGGCATGATCCTGTTTGCATTTCCGCCACTGATCGCCGGCGATTTCCTGTTCGAATTGCAGCGGAGTTTCGACTGGCCGTTCTTCGATCCCGAGCGCGGCGGCGATCCGATGCTGTGGCAGCATCTGTTCTGGATCTTCGGCCACCCGGAAGTCTACATCATCTTTTTGCCCTCGATTGCCATTGCCGCGATGGTGGTGCCGACCGCGGCACAACGGCCGATCGTCGGCTATTCGTGGATCGTGTTGTCGGCTGTGGGCACCGGGTTCCTGTCGTTTGGTCTGTGGGTGCATCACATGTTCACCACCGGCCTGCCTTCGATGTCGCTCGGCTTCTTCTCGGCGGCGTCAGAGGCGGTGGTTATCCCGACGGGCATCCAGCTCTTCGCCTTCGTGGCGACGCTGATGGTCGGGCGGGTGAAGATGAGCCTGCCGATGCTGTTCATCTCCGGCGCGTTGGCGATCTTCACCGCCGGTGGCCTGACAGGCGTAATGGTGGCGCTGGCGCCGTTCGACTGGCAGGCGCATGACACCTATTTCGTTGTCGCCCACCTGCATTACACGCTGTTTGGCGGGATGGTGTTTCCGCTGATGGCGGGGGTCTATTATTTCTTCCCGTTCATCACCAAGAAAACACTGTCGAAGCGGGCCGGGCGGATCGTGTTCTGGCTGTTGTTCGTCGGCTTCAACGTGACCTTCCTGCCGATGCATCTCACCGGCCTGATGGGGATGCCGCGCCGGGTCTATACCTATCCATCGGTTATGGGATGGGATCTACTCAACCTGATTTCCTCGGTGGGCGCCTTCATTGTCGCTGCAGGCTTCGTGGTGTTCGCCATCGATCTGCTGCGCCCGCGCGGCAGGCAGCCATTTGCGCCGCGCAACCCGTGGAACGCGGGGACCCTGGAATGGTCGCACGACGTGCCCGAGGAAAACTGGGGCGTGCGCTCGGTTCCCTATATCACCAGCCGCTACCCGCTCTGGGAGCAGGAGAACCTGGTCGAGCGGATGGACGAGGGGCGGTTCTATCTGCCCGATGCGCCGGAGCTGAAACGCGAGACGCTGGTGACCACCGTTCTCGATGCAAAGCCGATCCAGTGCCTGCGGGTGACCGGACCGACCTGGATCACCATTGTGGCGGCGGTGTTTACCGGCGGGGCGTTCATCTTTCCGACCTTTCACTGGTACCCGCCGGCCATCTTCTGCGGCGGTGTGGCGATTGCCAGCGTGATCTACTGGCTGTGGACGGCGACCTCGCAGATTCCCGAGAAAGGCAAGGACGTGCGTGACGCCGGCCTGTCGCTCAAGCTCCCGGTCTACGCTTCCGGCCCGGCCTCCGTCGGCTGGTGGGGCGTCTGGATTACCATGCTTGGCGATGCGACGGCATTTGCCAGCCTGGTGTTCGGGTTCGTCTTCTACTGGACGGCCAAGCCGGATTTCCCGCCGGCGGGAACCGAGCACGCCATGCTGAGCTATCTTGCGCTGGGTGTCGCCGCACTGGTGGCGTCCTGGGCTTCGATCTATCGCGCGCGCATCGTCAACCACCAAGGCAAGGTGGCGACCACTCGGACACTGCTTGTGGCTGCGCCGCTGCTGGCGATCGCGGGAAGCGGATTGTTCTATCTCTCTGTTGCCAATGCGGATCTGGATCCGACCAGGCATGTCTATCCGGCGATCGTCTGGGCGGTGATGATCTGGACCATTGTCCACACCGGCGGCGGGGTGATCATGCAGTGCTACTGCCTGGCGGGTGCTGTGTTTGGCAAGGTGACGCCCGAGCATGACGCCGATCTGTGGAACGTGACGTTGTACTGGCACTTTGTCTGTCTGACGGTGGTGGTCGCCGGATTGACCATCGGACTGATGCCGAGGGTGATGTGATGGCCAAGACCGAACAGGACGAGGAACGCAGAACGCTGTCTGAGGAGGCTGACAGCCTCTGGATGATCACATTTGCCGGCTCGATCTGGGCTGTGCATTTCGTGGTCTGCTACGGCGCGACGGCCGCCGTCTGCGCCAAGCTGGGCGGTGACGCTGCTGCAATCATGACATTGAGGCTGGCGCTGGGCGGCTTCACCCTGCTGGCGCTGGCCGGTATCGCATTTGTCGGCTGGCGCTCGTGGGTGCAGTGGGATTTTCTTAACGACTGGAATTACGAGCACGCGCTTGCCGGCAAGGAGCACCGGCATGAGTTCCTTGGCCATGCCTCGTTCCTGCTGTCGATCATCTCCTTCATTGGCGTGATCTATGTGTCGCTGCCGGTGCTGGTTCTGGAGACGTGCCAATGAAACAGCATGGTTTTCTGCTGGGTGGCCTGGGCCTGTTGCTGCTGGTCTGGCTGGTTCCCGTCGAAAGCGCGACGGGCGGCTATTTTTCGGCCCATATGCTGCGGCACATGACGGTGGTGGCGCTTGCGACACCGCTGATCGTTCTGGGTGCGCCGGGGTTTTTCGCAGATGTCAGGGTGTCGCCGCTGCTTGCTTCGGTGGTTGAATTCCTGATTGTCTGGGGCTGGCATCTGCCCGCCTTTCACGACCATGCACGGGCCAATCCGGCGATGCTCGCCTCCGAGCAGCTTTCGTTCCTGCTGGCCGGGCTGCTGCTGTGGGCATCGGTGCTCAAGCCGCGCGAGGCCCTGGCCGGCGCCGGCGGCCTGTTTCTCACCTCGATGCACATGACCCTGCTCGGGGCCATCCTGATCCTGAGCCCGCGACTGCTGTACCAGGCGGATGTGTGCCGTCTGGGCGGGGTGCCCGACCAGCAGATGGGCGGGATGATCATGCTGGCAATCGGCACGCCGGTCTATCTGGCTGCAAGCCTGGTGCTCTTGTCCGGGGAGCTGCGCAGCGGCAGGAAAGGCGAGATGGCACCATGAGATCGTTCCTGAAAGCGACCCTGATCTGGGCCAGTATCGCGGCAGTCGGCGCCTTTCTCGTGGTCTGGCTTGGCCTGTACAATGTCTCGGCCCGCCAGGGCCACCTGCCCGGCGTGTCCTGGGTGCTGCACAACGCCTATCGCAGCGCTGTCTGGCTGCGTGCCCCATCCGAGGATGAGGTGCCGGAGCTTTCGTCGCCGTCGCTGATCGCGCTGGGGAGGAGACATTACCAGGATGCCTGCGCGTTCTGCCATGCGATGCCGGATCAATCCCGGTCACAAACCGCGCTGTCGATGCTGCCCGCCCCCCGCATGTCACCGAAGCGGTTTCGGACTGGGAGCCGCGGCACATGTACTGGATCGTCAAGAACGGCGTGAAGATGAGCGGCATGCCGGCGTGGCCGTCTCAGCGGCGCGATGATGATGTCTGGTCGGTGGTGGCCTTTCTCAATGCGGTGAAGCAGGGCGAGCAGGCCAATCCGGGGGCAGAGGCCGAATCTGCAGCCGGCTTGCCAGTAGGCGATGATGACCGGGCTGCGCCGGTAGCGGCTCTCTACCAGGCCGGCTGCGGGCGCTGCCACGGCGAGACCGGGTTCGCCAATGGAAATGTCCACATCCCGCGCCTGAATACCCTGTCTGCCGCCTATATTGCCGCGAGCCTTCAGGCCTATCGCAGCGCAGCGCGGCAGAGCGGCTTCATGCAGCATGCGACATCGCAACTGAGCGACGAGGATATATCACAGCTCGCTGCTCACATCGCGGACTTCGGAAGCGAGGGTCCTGACAGATACGAGAACGGCACGCTTGACCCGGCGCTTGTTGCGCGCGGGGAGCTGCTGGCGCGTGGCGGAGACGAAAAGGCCAATATTCCGTCCTGCAGTGCCTGCCACGGACCGGTTTCCCGCCCCAGATCGGACCGCTACCCGCCGCTCGATGGACAAAGCGAAGAGTTCCTGCGCGCGCAGCTGACTTTGTGGAAGTCCGGAACCCGCGGCGGCACCGATCGCGCCATGATGATGCATGAAGCGATTCCGGCGCTCACCGACGGCGATATCCGCGCCCTTTCCCACTATTACGCCTCGTTGCCGCCAGGGCGGTGAGTGTGGCTACTCGTCCTTGCCCTTCAGGCCGATGGCGATCTGGGCCTGGCGCAGGACGAGAAGGACAAAGACCCCAACCATGGTCACCATGGCGGCGATCGCCCAGTAGCCCAGGCCGGTGGCAAGACCGATCGATGCCGAAATCCACAGGCTCGCGCCGGTGGTCAGGCCCCGGACTTCGCCCTTGGAAAAGACGATGATGCCCGCTGCAAGAAAGGCCACGCCGTTGGTCACGGCCTCGACCAGGCGCAGCGGATCGGCCTGAACGTCATCGCCCGCCATCGGCGTGTCCAGCATGGTCAGTGTGATGAGGGCAAAGGCTGCGGCGGCGACACCGACAAGGATATTGGTGCGCAGGCCGGCGCTGTTCTTGTGCAGCTCGCGTTCGTAACCGATCAATCCGCAGAAGATGATGGTCCCGAGAATTCGGACAGCAATGATGATAATCGGCGGGCCGCCGTTCGAGCTCAGCTCAGCGGTGATCTGCTGCCACATTTCGGGTCCTCCTGACGTGCCTGAAACCGGTTTCGGGTATCTGTCTACATAAATCGGCGCCGTGGCCTCGACAAGACGAGGCGCGCCCCGGGCGCTTCTCCGTCGCGGCGCAGAGGGCATCTCAAGCGGCCGCAAGAACATGCTGGAAAACGGATGAATCAGGGCCTTGCCATAGCGCCCGAGCGGCCGTGAAGACACCCGCAGATCCTGACGTCAAATTTGTGAAAACAGGTGGAACAAAACACCCTCATCGTAGTTCCTCAGGCAGGTGGCGTGGTGCCACCAAGTCAATCGGAAAGGAACACTTCCATGATGCGAAATATTCTTTCTGCGACAACCATCGTGCTGTTCACAGGCGTCTCTGCCATCGCCCAAACCAGCACCGATGCAACAGGCGCAGCTTCCGGCTCCATGAGCTGGGATCAGACCACCCGCGATGCGTTTTTCGGTGACGGCGCGACTCTGCGCTCGGATTCGGAACTGCGGTCCGGCTGGAATTCGCTTGATACCGCCCAGCAGGCAAAGGTTCGTGCCGACTGCGAGGCTATGCAGACAAGCGGAAGCGCGGCAACCTCGACCGAGGGTACGACCGGCACCGATACTGCGGCTGATTCCTCGTCGTCCTCCAGCGACTCCAGCACTTCCGGCACCGCCTCGACCGGCACCGACAGCAGCGCAACTGCCGGAGCTTCGGCAACATCCGATGCCGCAATGCCGGACATGGCGAGCATGACCCAGCTTTGCGACCAGATCAAAACCTACTGAGTCTCTCTCCAAAAAACGCGAGCGGAATCCTGATTCCGCTCGCTTCCCGTTTCTCGCTGAATTCAATTGATTTCTGAATGACTGCCGGTGCCAGAGAGCGCCCCGGCGCTGATGCGTGTCCGAATCGAGATCCGGATCCGGCATCAATGCCGCTTTTTCAGGCCCCGTGGGGCAATGTGAAATGGTCAGTTTCCACCGTCCAGATCACCGGTCGCGCTTGGCGGCGCTTCCTCGACTTCGTTTGGAGCGTCGACGTCGAGATCGGTCTCTTCCACCGTCACCGGTGCGGTTGATTGCTGCGGGCTGACCCACAACACGGCAAGGCTGAGCAGAATGATCGCTGCCGCAATGCCGAACGCCCATATTTCTCTTTTGCGCTTCATCGGAACAGTCCTTGTCCAGTTGCTTTTGCTATCAAACCGGCATCCCGATCAAAAGTTCCGATCCGTGATGCTGTCGGGGTTGCTGCGCCAGGTGTTCGACACGGAGACCCTTGCGAAGGGGCCTGATCTTCTTCCGCAAATCCTGCTGCCCGCATTTTTTCATCACCAGCCGAACAAAGTGACGGCTGAGGCGTTGGAATTTTTTACCGCGAAGAAGCTCGCGACGGAAAACAGGAGGATGAGATGAAATCACATATCGCGATTTTGTGCATGACACTGCTTTGCTCAACCAGCGCCTATGCCGCCGAAGGTGACCGTGTAACGGGCACACTGGAAGGCGAGGGCATCACGGGCGAGATCCGCATGGTCGAGACCGCGTCAGGCGCCGTTCTTGTCGAGATCCAGGCTGAAGGCGTTCCCGAAGGCGAGCACGGCATTCATGTGCATGAAACCGGAAAATGCGACAGCGCCGACAATTTCGAATCCGCAGGCGGCCATCTGGCGCTGGGTCTGGACCACGGCGTTCACAACGAAAACGGCCCGCATCCGGGCGATCTGCCGAATGTGCGTGCCGGTGCCGACGGCCTGGTGCAGGCCGAATATTTCGTGCGCGGCTTCGCGCTCGGCACCGAAGGCGATCCGCGCATTCTCGATGACGACGGGGCGGCGGTGGTGCTGCATTCCGGTGCCGATGACTACATCTCGCAGCCATCAGGCAATTCCGGCGCCCGCATTGCCTGCGCCGTCCTGAACCCGGCCGAGTGATCGCGCGCGACACCCGGCACTGATCCCTCAAAGGAGGTTACCATGCAACCTGCAGACAAACACACACCCGATGAACGACGCGAAGGCCGGCTTCCGGAACCGGAGTCCAATCACGAGCACAACAAGGCTGCGCCGGAAAGTGCAGATCTCTCCGATCCGGCCGAGGTGTGGAAGGACGGCGAATCCACGCCGACGGGCGGGTCCGGCAGACGTTCGGGTGGCGATCGGGTCGCCGGTCCGGGCGACACAGGCTCAGGTGCGCCTGCGCCCTATCCGGACGAGATACAGGCCGATGCGATCAGCCGCCAGACCAAGCGAAAATCCGACGACCGCTGACGTGAGCCGGCCCGGGTTGCTTCCGTCTTGCCGACGGGAACCAAAGCGCTGATCTCATCGTTACACCGGCGACAAACAGATCTCGTCCGGAAGAAAGGGATGACATGGATTTTCTTTTTTGGGGCTTCGTTGTGGGTATCGGGCCGCTGCTGCTGGCAGCTGCGATGATTTACGCAGTGCTGCGGCAGCGGCGCCTGTCCCCCGGCGAAAAACAAGCGCAACATGAAAGGGTCGCCGAGCTTTATGACAGCGACAGCGACATCAACAAGTCCTGACCGGCAGCGTCAAGGCGACCGGCCCCGAACGCAAATTCTGACCTGACCGGCCCGTCATGACGGCCCTTGCCTGCCTGTGACAATCGAAAAGTGAGGATAGCATCATGGTGTTCAAGCCACGCGAATATTTCGGGGATCCGGCTGACGTGGAACGCAAGCGCAATGCGGAGCTGGAACATGCCGTCGCGTCCGCGCTTGCAGCAAGCGGCAGAATCGACGCGACGGATGTCGCGGTGACTGTGCTGCCCGACGCCTGCATTGTGCTCAGCGGTTGGGTCAATGAAGAAGACGAAATCCGCAGGTGCATTGAAACCGCCATGACGGTTGCGGGTGTCCATCGCGTCGAAAGCAAGATCCTCGCGCGCGGCAAGAGCTGACCCGCCGGGGGAAGCCGACTTTTTCGTCTTGATCTTGGTCCAGGCGGACCGATCTGCCGGGTAGCGTTGGCATGCCGGAGCTGCTGTTTGACGCAGCTGTGCGCCTAGTCTTCAAGAGTGTTGAGCCAGCGCAGGACGATGGTCTCATCGATGTCCAGCCCCTTGAACGGACGCGGATAGCGGCGCTTGAGAGCCTGAAGCTCGAGCTGCAGCGTCTGGTCATTCCAGGCGTCAATGACGCCAGGATGGATGTAGCATCGCCTGCACACGGCGCGGGTGTTGTTAAGTCGTCGGGCCACCGTGTCGATGATGCTGTTGAGCTCGATCGTGCGCGCGCGGGCCGTGTCCGGCAGGGGCGTTGCCGCAAGCAGTCTCGCGGCCTCAGTGGTCGCCCCCAGGTGCGGAAATGCCGCGATGAGAACTGCTCGCCGATCACATCGCGAATGTAGTCGTTGACGTCCTGAGAGCGGATGTCGGTCCGGTCGCCATTGTCGCCGGGAAGCTGAAACAGGCGCTGCCCCGGCAGTTCCTGCAGCGAGCGAATGACCGAGACGACACGGCGGTCGGTCAGTTTCAGTTTCCATTTCATTCCCGACTTGCCGACAAAGCGCAGATTGAGCGCGGCACCCTCGCCGGCCACATGGCGGTTGAGCAAGGTGGTCAGTCCGTAACTGCGGTTCTCGCGGGCATAGATGTCATTGCCGATCCGGATCATGGTGTTGTCCAGCAGCCAGACCAGCGATGCGATGACGCGTTCCCAAGTGAGGCTGCGCTTGCGCAAGTCCTTCTCGACCCGGTCCCTGAGCCTGGGGAGGAGCCTTGCGAACTGCATCAGGGTGGAGAATTTCTGCTCCTCGCGAAACGACGTCCAATCTGCGTGATAGCGATATTGCTTTCTGCCCCGGGCATCCCTTCCCGTCGCCTGGATGTGGCCGTTCGGCAGCGGTGAAATCCACACTTGCGTCCAGGCGGGTGGTATCGCCAGTGCCTTGATCCGGGCGAGGTGGTCGGGATCCTTGAGGGTCTGCCCCTTGTCATCGAGATACTGGAAGCCCTTGCCCCGCCGCCTTCGGCCATAGCCGGGATCGGAATCGGTGACGTGAACCAGGCCGATGCACAAAGGGGCTGGTGTCGAGGTTGCGCCTGAATAGGCATCATTCCCGGAGTGGCGCAGTGTCGTATCCTCTTTTCAAACCAGGGGCGAGCCTCGCATCCTGGGCCTTGCACGGACCTGAGCCGCGTGGATGGACGTGAATTTTCAAGGCGTCATCAGTTCCGGCAGGGTTGAGCGCGGATTGTATTTTCCGGTTCCGGCGAGGCTAGCGCAGCGCGCAATTCGTAGAGCTTGCCGTCAACTGCCATCTGACGCATCGTCAGGGCATTACCGGGAAAGCCGAACATGGTTCTCGCCGCCTCCCTTGCCAGATGCAGGCTCCGGTAGGTTGCGATCCAGCGTCCGTCGATCAGCACGCTCCAGCCGTCGCAATCCGGAACGAAATCGCAAAAAAGCTTCTCCATGAAACCCTCCTCCCGGCGGCAAACCCGTCGTGTGGAAAAACTTTCCACTTCGGAATTGGTTCCCCGGGAAAACGGCAAATTGTCTTTCCCGGACAGTGGCTCGATCGCCAGAGCATGCCGCGATTATGCGTGATCAAATCCTCTCCAGCACGCGGAACAATTTCCGGCTGAATGAATTTACGTTTCAAAAGCCGGATTGACGAAAGGAGCCCCCGATGCAGCCGCAAGACAAGAGCATTCGCGAACGCGCCTATGAAATATGGGAATCGGAAGGCCGACCGGAAGGCAGGGAAGCGCAGCACTGGGAACAGGCGCGCTCCGAACTCCCTGCTGATGATCTGGCACAGAGCGTGCTGTCATCGGCGCCCCTCATCGGGTCCAAGCAGCAAGCAGCTGACCTCGCGGACCCTCCGCCGGATGGAAAGGCCGAGAAGGCCAAGGCACCGAAGAAGCGAAGCGCTCGCAAGACCGGCGTTGCGCCGGACAAAGCCTAGTCCGGAGGCTCCTGTCCTCAGGATGGCAACTGCGGCGGCGGCTTTCGGGCCCGACGCCAGCTGATCATCCCCGACAGCAGCCCTGGCGCAAAACAGCAAACAGTTTCAACAACCGCTCTGGCCAGTGCAATGCCAGAGAATGGAGACGCGTGACCTTGGCATCTGCCCTTTCCCCCATCCTGCTATTGCGCACCGAGGAAGCCGCTAGCGTCGGCGCGGACATGATTGACCATGCACGCGCTGCCGGGATGACCGGGGTGCTGTGGCGTGCCGACTGGCTTATGGACGCGCCCGAAATGGCCACCTTGATCAAGGATGTCCGCGCGGCGGGACTTGCGCCGATGGTCGAGATCGATATCGCGGATTTTCCCGTTCATCATGAACTCGTCGCAGAATTCCCGCAGCTTTTCTCCATCCGCCGGTCCGGCCAGTCCGAAGCCCCGATCGATCCGCGCAAGCCGATGCCTGCCGCAGGCAGGGCGATCGCCCGGCTGCACTTGAATGAGGCTGTCGAGTTCCTCGCGCGTCCGGTTTGTGAACGGCTGATCAGCACGGCGGCGAATGGCATCGAGGGATTCCGCCTTGCCAATCCGCATCGGTTGGGAAGCCGGTTTCTCCAGCTCGTCCGCAAGCAACTGGAGCCGCATGGCGTGATGATCCTTGCCGGTCCCGCACCGGCCAGCGACGGTGCTGCATCGGCGGCCGGGCTTGATCGGCAGATCGTGGCGTTCAGCCTGCCCGACCTGAAAGAGGGGCGGGTGTCGGACAGGATCGGAACAGGTGCAGCGACCGCGCCGGTCCTCGGGGAGCTCGATATTGATCAGCTCGCCGGAGATCTTGATGCCCGAGGGATGGAAGCTCTGGTTCTCACCGCAGCAGCGGTTTTTTCCGGACTCATCATCCCCGAAAGCTTCCTTGGAGGTGGCGATGACGCCCGCGCGCTTGTCGTAAAGGCTGCCGGGCTGGCGCAACGGGCCGCGCCCTATGACGGAACAGTGCAGCTTCTCGCGAGAACGCGCGACAATGTTGTTGCGCTGGCGCGGACCCGAAACGGTGACGCGCGCGCCCATGACGGTGCTCTTTTGGTGCTCGTCAATGGCGATGCTGAGGAACGGCCGGCGCCCGGCAGGGGCGCCCTCGTCCAGCGGACAGGCACGGCGCTGGATCTGGGTCCGGCAGACCTCTCTCCCTTGTTGCCCGGCGAGGTCCGGATCATCGAGCTTGCGCCGTCCCGCACAATCATTGCAGATGCGCCGGCTCTCGACGTCGACTGCGGCGCCGCCATGCCCCGTCTTGTGGCCGAGATTAGATCTCCGCGCGTCGATGGCGGCGATTTCGCGGTCAAGCGGGTTGTTGGCGACGATGTCGAGGTTACGGCTGCGGTCTTTGCGGACGGTCACGAACAGCTGGCGGTGGAGCTGCACTGGCGCAGCCTCGACAGCACGTCCTGGCAGTCCGTGCGCATGGAAGAAGTCGGCAAGAACGATCTGTGGACTGGGCGCTTTACGCTCGACCGGCTTGGTCCGTACGAATTTTTCGTCGAAGCCTGGCTCGACCGTTTCGGCGGCTTCCGCCGGGACCTCGTCAAGAAGCGCGATGCCGGCGTGGCGCAACTCGTCGACCTTGCCGATGGCAAGGTCCTTATCGGGGAGGCCGTGGCGCGGAGCGGAGGCGAGGCAGGGCAAGAGCTCAGCGCATTTCTTCGCCGGTTCGACACCGCCGCCGACAGCGAAGCCAGCGCTGATGTGCTGCTTGACGACGATCTGGCTCAGAAGATGACTGCGGTCGATGATCGGCCTTTCCGCATCGTCACGGATCCGCAGCGCGTGGATTCCGAACGGCTGGCAGCACGGTTTTCGAGCTGGTACGAGCTGTTCCCCCGCTCGATGACCACCGACAAGGCCCGCCACGGCAGGCTGGAGGATGTGATTCCGCATCTCGCGCGCATCCGCGACATGGGTTTCGACACGGTCTACTTTCCGCCGATCCATCCGATCGGCAAGACCAACCGGAAGGGGCCTAATAATACACTGACGCCCGAACCGCATGACGTCGGCAGCCCCTACGCCATCGGCAGCCCCGATGGCGGTCATGACGCGATTCACCCGGAACTGGGCAGTTTCGAGGATTTCGACCGCCTGGTTGTCGCAGCGCGTGACCACGGGCTGGAGGTCGCGCTGGATTTCGCCATCCAGGCCTCGCCCGACCACCCTTGGCTTGAGGATCATCCCGGCTGGTTTTCCTGGCGGTCCGACGGCTCGATGAAATATGCCGAGAATCCGCCGAAGAAATACCAGGACATCGTCAATCTCGACTTCTACGGCCCCGACGCGGTGCCCGATCTGTGGCTCGCACTTCGCGACGTGGTGCTGCTGTGGATCAGCCACGGCGTGAAGACCTTCCGGGTCGACAATCCGCACACCAAGCCGCTGCCGTTCTGGGAGTGGATGATTGCCGATATCCGCCATCAGCATCCCGAGGTCATATTCCTTGCCGAGGCCTTCACCAGGCCGACAATGATGTACCGCCTCGCCAAGGTCGGCTTTTCGCAGAGCTACACCTATTTCACCTGGCGCGACGGCAAGCACGAGCTCATCGACTACATCACCGAGCTGACCGATACCGCGCCGAAGGAATTCTATCGCCCGCATTTCTTCGTCAACACGCCCGACATCAACCCGATGTTTCTGCAGAGCTCGGGCCGGCCCGGGTTCCGGATCCGAGCAGTTCTTGCTGCCACCCTGTCCGGCCTGTTCGGTGTCTATTCCGGCTTTGAATTGTGTGAATCCGCCGCCCTGCCGGGCCGCGAGGAATATCTTGATTCCGAAAAATACGAAATCCGTCCGCGCGATCACACGGCTGCGGGCAATGTCATCGCCGATATCACCTTGCTCAACCGACTGCGCCGCCTGCACCCGGCATTGCAGACCCATCTCAACACCCGCTTCTACCTCGCCCATAACGACAACATCATCTGGTACGGCAAGGCCTCCCCGGATGGCGACGAGCTGATCATGGTGATGGTCAATCTCGATCCGCACCATGCCCAGGAATGCCATTTCGAGGTTCCGCTGTGGGAGTTCGGTCTCCCTGACACCGCCGGCATATCTGTTGAGGATCTGGTGCTGGGTCACCGGTTCGACTGGCACGGCAAAATCCAGTGGATCCGCATCACCCCTGATCTGCCCTATCGGATATGGCGCCTGCGCGCGCCGGGAGGACTCGCATGAACCAGACATCTCCCTCACTGCTGGCGCCTGCGCTTGTCACCGACATGGATGATCCGCTGTGGTACAAGGACGCGATCATCTACCAGGTCCACGTCAAGTCGTTCTTCGATTCCAACAATGATGGAATCGGCGACTTTGCAGGCCTCATGCAGAAGCTCGATTATGTCGCAAATCTCGGTGTCACGGCGATCTGGTTGCTGCCGTTCTATCCGTCGCCGCGCCGCGATGACGGCTATGACATCGCCGAATATTGCGCCGTCAGTCCCGATTACGGCACCATTGAGGAGGCCAGGGCCTTCATCGAGGCGGCGCATGCCCGCAATATCAGGGTGATCACCGAACTGGTGATCAATCACACCAGCGATCAGCATCCGTGGTTCCAGGCTGCGCGCAAGGCGCCCGCCGGCAGCCCCGAGCGGGATTTCTATGTCTGGTCGGATGACGACCAGCTCTATTCCGGCACCCGCATCATCTTCCTCGACACCGAGAAGTCGAACTGGACCTGGGACGAGGAGGCGGGCGCCTATTTCTGGCACCGGTTCTACTCGCATCAGCCGGATCTGAATTTCGACAATCCTGCAGTGCTCGAAAAGGTGCTCGAAGTCATGCATTTCTGGCTCGATGCAGGCATTGACGGCCTGCGCCTCGACGCCGTGCCCTATCTCATCGAGCGTGACGGGACCTCGAACGAGAACCTGCGCGAAACCCATGATGTGCTCAAGAAAATACGCGCCGATCTCGACACCCATTACCCGGGGCGGATGCTGCTCGCCGAAGCCAATATGTGGCCGGAGGACACGCAGCAATATTTCGGCGGCAATTCAGCCCTCCCCGAGACCGGGCCAGTGGTGACCGACGAGTGTCACATGGCGTTCCACTTCCCGCTGATGCCGCGCATGTACATGGCGGTGGCCCAGGAAGATCGCTTTCCGATCACCGACATCATGCGGCAGACGCCATCCATTCCGGAAGATGCGCAATGGGCCATCTTCCTGCGCAACCATGATGAGCTGACGCTGGAAATGGTGACCGATGCCGAGCGCGACTATCTGTGGAACACCTATGCCTCGGACAAGCGCGCCCGCATCAATCTGGGCATCCGCCGGCGTCTTGCGCCGCTGATGGAACGGGATCGCAGCCGCATCGAGCTGATGAACGCCATGCTTCTGACCATGCCGGGGACGCCGGTGCTCTATTATGGCGACGAGATCGGAATGGGCGACAACATCTTTCTGGGCGACCGGGACGGCGTGCGTACGCCGATGCAATGGTCTCCCGATCGCAATGGCGGCTTTTCCCGCGCGGATCCGGCCTCGCTGACGCTGCCCGCCATTCAGGATCCGCTGTACGGATATGAGGCCATCAATGTCGAGGCGCAGGAACGCGACCGGCATTCGCTGCTCAACTGGATCAAGCGCATGTTGGCAGTGCGGCGCGGCCACAAGGCCTTCGGGCGCGGCACGCAGACCTTCCTGCGGCCGCCCAACAGGCATATCCTGGCCTATCTGCGCGAATATGAAGGCGAGTCGATCCTTTGTGTTGCCAATCTGTGCCGGAGGGCACAGGCGGTCGAGCTCGATCTGCACGACTTCGAAGGCCGGACGCCGGTGGAACTGACCGGCGGTGCAGCCTTTCCCAAGATCGGCCAGCTGCCCTATCTGCTGACCCTGCAACCCTACGGCTTTCTCTGGTTCAAGCTGGCCGAAGGGGTGGATGCCCCGGAATGGGCCACGTCTGCTCCCGGGGTCGAGATCGAACGCCACACCTTTGTTCTGCGCCCCGAGCTTGATGATATCGTGCGCAGCGGCAACCGGGAGCTTCTGGAAGCAGAAGTCCTGCCAGACTACATCGCGCAAAGGCGCTGGTTTGGCGGCAAGGACGGATCAATTCCGAAAGTGTCGCTGACGCGGGTCACGCCGATGCCGGCTGTCGAGGATCTGCTGCTTGGCGAGTTCAGGGTCGAGACCTCGGCAGGGGAGGCGGTCTATACGGTTCCGCTCGGCATTGCCTGGGCCAATCTTCCGCAGGGCCCTTATGCTTCGAACCTAGCCATTGCCCGGGTGCGCCGCGGACGTGATGTCGGCCTGCTCACCGACGGGTCGGCCCTGTCCGGATTTGCGCGATCCGTGATCACTGCTCTTCGCGACGGGCTCTCGATACCCGGCGGTGAGGCCGAAATGCGGTTTTCTGCCTTCTCCGGATTTGATCTTGAACCCGAGGCCGAGGTCGAGTGGCTGGCGGCCGAACAGTCCAACAGCACCATGGTGCTCGGCCGCAAGGCGGTGCTGAAACTTCTGCGCAAGGTGACGCCGGGCGTTCATCCGGATGTCGAGATGGTCCGCTATCTCTGCGACAAGGGTTTTGCGAGCGTGCCGCCGATGCTTGGAACCGTGACACGAGTGGAGAACGGCGAGGAGACGCTGCTGATGCTGCTCCAGGCCTTTGTCCACAATCATGGCGACGGATGGCAGTGGACCATGGGTTTCTTAAGCCGGCTTGCGACGGAACCCGAGCCGAATTTCAGCAATTACGAGAACTTTGCAACCAATCTCGGCCAGCGCCTGGCCGCCATGCACGAAGCACTGGCCAGCCCTGCGGACAATCCGGACTTTGCTCCCGAGCCTGTCACCCTGGAACAGGCGGACAAGCTTGGAGGCCGGATCAAGGGGCAGGTCGACAAGGCCCTGGCGCAGTTGCGCAGTGCAGAGCTGAGCGAGGCGGATGCAGTTCACGCCGCCTACCTCTTCAATCACCGCGATGCGCTGATTGCGAAGATCGGCGCGCTGGTCCGTCATGTGGTGGGGCGCAATCGCACGCGCGTCCACGGCGACCTTCATCTTGGGCAGGTGCTCGTCACCGGAGCCGATGTCATGTTCATCGATTTCGAGGGCGAACCGACCCGTCCGCTGGAGGAGCGGCGCGCCAAGGATCTGGCGCTTCGCGATGTCGCCGGCATGATGCGGTCCTTCGACTATGCCGCCGCTGTGGCGGAAAAAACCGGACCGGCGGACGCAGACTCTCTGAGTGAAGCCGTGGCAGACGATTTCCGTGTCCGCGCCAAGGCGGCATTCCTTGCGGGCTATTACGGCATCGACCCGGTCGCTCACGCGGATGAGGACCAGGCGGACGACCCGATGCGGCGGCTGGTCGAGATCGACCCGGTGCTCGATCTCTTCATCATGGAAAAGGCTGCTTACGAAGTCATGTACGAGGCGGCCAACCGTCCAGACTGGATCGGCGTGCCCACGGCCGGACTTGTGCGCGCGGTGCGCCGTCTGCTGGGGGAGGAGATGCGATGAGCGGTGGCAACACCAGTTTCGACGCGGCGGCGGCAATGCTGCTTGAAGGCCGGCTCGACGACCCCTTCGCCTTGCTGGGGCCGCATGGTTCGGATGCGCGCGTCGTGCGAACCTTCCAGCCCGGCGCCGACAGCGTTTGCGTGATTTCGGCGGACACCGGTGACGAACTGGGCACGCTGGAGCAGGTGGCACCGGGATTCTTCGCCGGCGAGATCCCCGGCGGGACGCCCTATGTGCTGCGCATGGTCTGGCCGGCAGGCATCGTGCAGGAAACCGAGGATCCCTACAGTTTCGGTCTCGTGCTCGGGGACCTCGACCTGTATCTCTTTTCGGAAGGGCGCCACCTTGATCTCGCTAGCGTCATGGGCGCTCAGCCGATGGTGATGGACGGCGTTGCAGGCGTTGGTTTTTCAGTCTGGGCGCCAAATGCCCGAAGGGTTTCCGTCGTCGGCGATTTCAACAGCTGGGACGGCCGCCGCCATCCGATGCGGCACAGGCAGCCGGCCGGCATATGGGAACTGTTCGTGCCCAGGCTGGG
Organism: Hoeflea ulvae; assembly: GCF_026619435.1. Taxonomy (NCBI): domain Bacteria; kingdom Pseudomonadati; phylum Pseudomonadota; class Alphaproteobacteria; order Hyphomicrobiales; family Rhizobiaceae; genus Hoeflea; species Hoeflea ulvae. The sequence continues at coordinate 4,938,404 of NZ_JAOVZQ010000001.1, read as the reverse complement.
ACCGGGCGATCGCTACAAGTTCGAAATCATCGGCGCTGACGGCAGCCGGTCCCAGAAGGCCGATCCGATGGCGCGCCAGACCGAGCCCCCGCCGGCCACGGCCTCCGTGGTAGCGGCGCGCCCGGATTTCATATGGCATGACGCGGACTGGAAGGACGAGCGCGCCCGCCGCCAGTCCGGGGACGCGCCGATCTCGATCTACGAGGTTCACGCCGGATCCTGGATGAAACCGGACGGCGACGGGGACCGGGCGCTTGACTGGCGCGAACTGGCCGAAAGGCTCATACCCTATGTCGCCGAGATGGGGTTCACCCATGTCGAACTGTTGCCGATCATGGAGCATCCCTTCGGCGGCTCCTGGGGCTACCAGCCGCTGTCCCAGTTCGCTCCCTCCGCCCGCTTCGGACGGCCGCAGGATTTTGCGGGCTTCGTCGATGCCTGCCACCGCGAGGGGATCGGTGTCATTCTTGATTGGGTGCCTGCGCATTTTCCCACGGATGCCCATGGACTGGCCCGCTTTGACGGCACGCATCTGTATGAGCATGCCGACCCGCGCGAAGGGTTTCACCAGGACTGGAACACGCTGATCTACAATCTCGGCCGGCGCGAGGTGTCGGGCTTTCTGCTGGCCTCGGCGATCTGGTGGCTGGAGGTGTTTCATGTCGACGGCCTGCGTGTCGACGCGGTGGCTTCGATGCTCTATCGCGATTACAGCCGCAAGGCGGGCGAGTGGGTTGCCAATGTTAATGGCGGACGGGAAAATCTCGAATCGGTCGACTTCCTCAAGCGCATGAACGCGATTGTTGCCGAGCGGTGCCCGGGCGCTGTCACGATTGCGGAAGAATCCACGGCCTGGCCCGGCGTGTCCGCACCGGTGGACCAAGGTGGTCTCGGGTTCAGCTACAAGTGGAACATGGGCTGGATGCACGACACACTGCACTATATCGAGCGCGACCCGCTGTACCGCAAATGGCATGCAGGCGATCTCACCTTCCCCATGGTCTATGCCTATTCGGAGTCCTATATCCTGCCGATCAGCCACGATGAAGTGGTTCATGGAAAGGGGTCGCTGTGGAACAAGATGCCGGGCGACCGCTGGCGCAAATTTGCCAATCTGCGGCTCTACCTTGCCTTGCTCTGGACGCATCCCGGGCGGAAGCTTCTGTTCATGGGCTCGGAACTGGGGATGGAAACTGAATGGAACCACGACCAATCGCTGCCATGGCACCTGCTCGACAAGCCGGAGCATGCCGCAATCCAGATGCTGGTTCGCGATCTCAACCGCCTCTACAGAAACGAGCCTGCGCTGCACCAAAAGGACAGCGATCCGACCGGCTTCCGCTGGCTGATTGCCGATGACAGCGACAACAGTGTCTTCGCCTTTGTCCGTTCCGGTGACGGCGCACCTGTCGTGGTCGTGCTGAACATGACGCCGCAACCGCACGAAAGCTACCGGATCGGTCTGCCCGGTCCGGGTCAATGGCACGAAATTCTCAATTCCGACGCCGCCAGATATGGCGGTGTCAATATCGGCAATGGCGGCGCAGTTGTCGCCGACGACCAGCCTCTGCATGGCCAGCCTTTCTCGGCCGAACTCACCCTTCCACCACTCGGCGCCATCCTTCTGCGCCATCAAGGAACACGCACGTGAACCCTCAGATCGACCGGCTCGAACCCGGCTATCCCTATCCGCTCGGCGCCACTTTCGATGGCCTCGGGGTCAATTTCGCGGTTTTTTCGGCCAATGCCGACAAGATCGAGCTTTGTCTGTTCGAACCCTCGGGCCGGCGGCAGATCCTGTGCCTGGAATTGCCGGAATGCACCGACGAGGTCTGGCACGGCTATCTTCCCGATGCCGGTCCGGGTCTGCTGTACGGCTTCCGCGCCCATGGCCGATACGAACCGGAAAACGGTCACCGCTTCAACCCCAACAAGCTGCTTCTCGATCCCTATGCCAAGCAGCTTTCAGGCGAGGTGCGCTGGACCGACGCGCTGCATTCCTATTCGGTCCGGTCCAAGCGTAAGGATCTGAGTTTCGACCGTCGCGACAGCGCACCGGCCATGCCCAAGGGCGTGGTCACCAGCAGCGCGTTCGACTGGTCCCAGGACGTCCGGCCCAAGACGCCCTGGGACGAGACCGTGATCTACGAGGCCCATACCAAAGGCCTGACCAAGCTGCTCGAGGATGTGCCCCGGCAACAGCGCGGAACCTATGCGGCGCTGTCGCATCCCAAGGTGATCGAGCACCTCAAGCGTGTCGGCGCCACGGCGCTCGAACTGCTGCCGATCCACAGCTTTGTTCAGGACCGCCGGCTGCAGGAAGCAGGGCTGACCAATTACTGGGGCTACAACACCTTGTCCTTCTTCGCTCCGGAAGGCCGGTACATGTCGACCGACAGCGGCGACGAGCTGCGGATTGCCATCCGCAAGCTGCATGCTGCAGGCATCGAGGTGATTCTCGACGTGGTCTACAACCACACCGCCGAAGGCAGCGAACTCGGCCCGACCTTCAATCTTCGCGGGCTCGACAATGCCAGCTATTACCGGCTGGTCGAAGGCGATGCGCGCTACTGCATCAATGATACCGGCACAGGCAATACACTCGATCTGAGCCATCCGCGGGTGCTGCAGATGGTGGTCGATTCCCTGCGCCACTGGGCTGAAAGCTACCGCGTCGACGGTTTCCGGTTCGATCTCGGCGTCACGCTGGGCCGCGACGGCAACAATGGTTTTGACCCGCGCTCCGGCTTCTTCGACGTTCTGCGCCAGGATCCGGTGCTCAATCAGCTCAAGCTGATCTCCGAGCCCTGGGATATCGGCCCGGGCGGCTATCAGCTCGGCCAGCACCCGCCGGGATTTGCCGAGTGGAACGACAAGTTCCGGGATTCGGCGCGCAAGTTCTGGCGTGGCGAAAGCGGCGAGCGGGCCGAATTCGCCAAGCGCATCGCCGGCTCCGCCGACCTGTTTGACCGCCGCGCGCGCCGCCCCTGGGCCAGCGTCAATTTCCTCGCCGCCCATGACGGCCAGACGCTGCGCGATCTCGTGAGCTTCGAGGGCAAGCACAACGAGGCCAATGGCGAGGAAAACCGCGACGGCCATTCGGAAAACTATTCCTGCAACTGGGGCGCGGAGGGCCCGTCCGATGATCCGGCCATTGAAGATATCCGCGACCGCGTGTCCCGGTCATTGCTGACCACGCTGATGACCTCGCTTGGCACACCGATGCTGCTGGGCGGGGACGAATTCGGCCGTACCCAGCATGGCAACAACAATGCCTATTGCCAGGACAACGAGATCAGCTGGTTCGACTGGTCCCTGCTGGAAAGCGAGCATGGCCGCAAGCTGACCGAATTCGTCGGCCGGCTGACCGCGGTGCGCCGCGACTATCCGCTGATCCGCGCCAACCGGTTTCTGCATGGCGAAGTCGAGGTCGCTCCGGGCATTCTCGACATTGACTGGTTCGACGAGCGCGGCGAGCACCTGTCGGAAGAGGACTGGAACAATGCCGAAGGCCGGGCGCTTGTCATGCGCCGCTGCCGGCGCAAGCCGGACGGTTCGCTGGAAACGGTGACAATGCTGATGAACGGATCGGGCGACACGCTGACATTCAGGTTGCCACCCCGGACCTGCGACGCAAGCTGATCATCGACAGTGCCGATCCCGAAGGCGAAGAATACGAAATCGGCGGCGAGATCGAGGTGCGTGACCGGGCCGTCATGCTTGTCGCCGGAACTGACAAGGTGGAATAGATGCACTGGGGACCGAAAGGCACAGCAAATGGAAAGGCCCGGTTCCGGCTCTGGGCGCCGGACCGGGAAACCGTGGACCTGGAGATCGGCGACGGTGCAGTGTTGCCGATGAACCGCGCGCCGGAGGGCTGGTTCGAGGTCGATGCCGTGATGCCGCCGGGCACGCGCTACCGGTTCATCCTCGACAATGATCTTGCTGTTCCCGATCCCGCCTCGCGCCAGCAGTCAGGCGGCGTGCACGGGTGGAGCGTGGTGACAGACCCGGACGCCTACCGGTGGACAAATACAGACTGGTGCGGGCGGCCATGGGAGGAAGCGGTCATTCTCGAGCTGCATGCCGGGGTGCTGGGCGGTTTTGCCGGGGTCTCCCACCAGCTCGAGCACTGGCGGGATCTCGGCATCACCGTCATCGAGCTGATGCCGGTGGGAGATTTCGGCGGCACCCGCAACTGGGGTTATGACGGCGTGCTGCCCTATGCGGTGGCGGAAGACTATGGCACACCCGATGAGCTCAAGGCGCTCATCGACCGGGCTCACGGGCTTGGAATGATGGTCATGCTGGACGTGGTCTACAATCACTTCGGTCCGGACGGAAATTACATCGGCTCCTATGCCAGCGGCTTTTTCGATGATCGCGCCAGCACGCCCTGGGGCGGGGCAGTGGCGGTGATGCGCCACCCGGTGCGTCGCTATTTCATCGAGAATGCGTTGATGTGGCTGGACGAGTACCGTTTCGACGGGCTCCGCTTCGACGCCGTGCACGCGATCGGCAATACAGCGTTTCTTGACGAGATGGCGGCCGAGATCCGTTCGGCCCTGCCCGACCGCCAGATCCACCTGGTGCTGGAGAACGAGCACAATGACGCCGATCGTCTTCTACCGGGGCAGTATGATGCACAGTGGAACGACGATTTTCACAATGTGATGCATGTGCTGCTGACAGGGGAAATCGAGGCCTATTACGCAGGCTTTGCGGATGATCCCACCGTCATGCTGGCGCGCTGCCTGTCGCAAGGCTTTGTCTATCAGGGCGAGGACGCCGGCCACGGCCCGCGCGGCAAGCCAAGCGGCCATCTGGTAGCCACGTCCTTTGTCTCGTTTCTGCAAAACCACGATCAGGTCGGCAACCGGGCTTTGGGCGAGCGCCTGCTGCTGCTCGCCGATCCGGCGCGGCTTCGTGCCGCCACGGCGCTGCTGCTTCTGTGCCCGCAGATCCCGATGATGTTCATGGGCGACGAAGTCGGTAGCCATTCGCCCTTCCTGTTCTTCACCGATTTCCATGACGAACTGGCCGAGGCGGTGCGCAATGGCCGGCGCGAAGAGTTCTCCCGATTCGAGGCTTTCTCCGACCCTGAGACAAGGCAGCAGATACCCGATCCGAATGCGCATGCCACCTTCGAGGCCTCGGTGCCGCGACCGGGACCGGACGGCGCGCAATGGCTCCGCTTCTACGCAGACCTGATCGCGTTGCGGCACCAGCATATCGTCCCCCGGCTCAAAGGTGCGCGGGGAGAGGACGCGCAGGTTCTGGGCGACAAGGCGGTTTCAGCACGCTGGCGCATGGCTGACGGGTCGACACTCACTATTGCGCTCAATCTCGGCGATGGATGGGTGAAGTTTCCGGCGCCTTCCGGCGCTCTTCTCTTCGCTCTCGGCGAAGCCGGAGGCCCGGCCAGTTTTGCTGCATGGCTGAACCGATGACCGCGCTGCATCAACTCGCCCGCCGTGCCGGATTGCAGATCGACTGGGTGGACGCGACAGGCATCGGCCAGCGCGTCGGTGACGATGCGCTGCGCAAGGTGCTGGCAGCTCTCGACCTGCCGGCCGGGTCTGCGGCGGAGATCGCGCGCAGCCTTGAGCATTTGCGCGCTGCGGAACAGGAAACGAATTTTGTTTCCGCCGATGCCGGTCAGGCGGTGGTCTTGCCCCGGAACTGGTGCGAGCCCGGCGCGGCGACGCTGATGTTGGAAACCGGCGAGGAAGTTGCGATAAAAGTGCGCCGGGACCGGCGCGGCCTGATCCTTCCGCCGGTTGCCGTGACCGGCTATCACCAATTGCATGCAGGGGGGCGGATGCTCCGCGTCGCGGTTGCTCCATCGCGGTGTTATTCGATTGCTGACATCGCCCCGGACCGAAAACCATGGGGTGCGGCTGTGCAGGTGCCGGCCTTGCGCGATAACCGCCAGCTCGGCTTTGGCGATTTCGGAACGCTTGCGGACGCTGCAATAAGCTTCGCCGCCACCGGCGCCGACGCGCTGGCGATCAGTCCGACTCACGCGCTGTTTCCCGCCGATTCCCGCCGGTTCAGTCCTTACGCACCGTCGAGCCGTTCCTTTCTCAACATCCTGTTCGGCGATCCGGCCCTGGTCGGCCATCCGGTTCCCGCCTCAGAGCTCACCGGCGAATTCATCGACTGGCAGCGCGCCATTCCCGAGAAGCTGGCCGCTCTGCGGACAGCCTTTGCGAACCGTAGCGATCAGGTCCGGACAGAGGTTGACGCCTATTGCTCCAGGGGCGGAGCTGCGCTCGAAAAACACGCCGTTTTTGATGTGCTGCACCAGCATTTTCATGCCACTGGCGCCACAAGCTGGCAGGATTGGCCGGTGGCTTACCAAAATCCCGAGAATGCTGCGGTCAAGGAATTTGCCGATGCGTATCGCGATGAGGTGGAGTTTTTCATTTTCGGCCAATGGCTCGCCAAGTCCAGTCTCGATGCTGCCCAGAAGGCGGCCATCAAGGCGGGCATGGCTATCGGCCTGATCAGCGATCTTGCCGTGGGGCTCGATCCCGGCGGCAGTCACGCCTGGAGTGAGCGGGACGAATTGCTCACCGGGGTGTCGGTGGGTGCGCCGACGGATGTTCTGGGGCCTGATGGCCAGAACTGGGGGATAACCAGCTTTTCCCCTGCGGCGCTGCGGCGGACGGGCTTTGCGCCCTTCATTGCCACCCTGCGCGCCGGGCTGGACCATGCCGGCGGAATTCGCATCGATCACGCGCTCGGTCTGAGCCGGCTCTGGGTGGTGCCGGCCGGCGAAGCCGCAAGCGAGGGCGCCTATCTGGGCTCTCCGCTCGAGGACATGTTGCGAGATCCTCGCCATCGAATCACACCGTGCCCGCGCCATTGTCATCGGAGAGGATCTGGGAACCGTCCCGGAGGGCTTGCGCGACAGGCTGGAGGCGCGGGAGATCCTGGGCATGCGCGTTCTCTGGTTCGAGCGCGACGAGAAGGGCGGTTTCATACCGCCGCAGCAGTGGGACCGCCGGGCCGCGTCGATGACCGGTACCCACGATCTGCCGACGGTGGCAGGCTGGTGGCGGGGCCGCGACATCGACTGGACATGGCAACTGGGCCGGACCTCCCGCGCCGGGGACGAGGCAGCCGATCGCGCCGTGCGTGCCCGGGACCGTCGCCTGCTCTGGGACAGTTTCGAGGCGGCCGGCAACGCTGCCGGCGTGCAACCCGACCCGGAATCCACGGACGATTTCGTCGATGCCGCCGTCACCCATGTCGGCGCGACCGCGAGCCAGCTTGCCATAATCCCGATGGAGGACGTGCTTGGTCTGGTGGAACAGCCCAATCTGCCGGGAACCATTGACGAGCATCCCAACTGGCGCCGCCGCATGCCTGACACCACAAACACTATGCTCTCTCGCCCGAACGTCGCCGCCCGGCTTGACCGGCTCAACAAGGCAAGGACCCGATGACCCCGCGCGCCACCTACCGTTTCCAGTTCCACAAGGGTTTCACATTTGCCGATGCCCAGGCTCTTGTCGGCTATCTGGACAGCCTCGGAATCAGCCATGTCTACAGCTCTCCGATCACGGTGGCGACACGCGGCTCGATGCACGGCTATGATGTCGTGGACCCGACGGAGATCAATCCCGAACTGGGCGGCGAGGAGGCCTTCCGCAGCCTGGTTGCCGAATTGCGCGCCCGCGGGATGGGGATCATCATCGATATCGTGCCCAACCACATGGGTGTGGCCGGTGGGGAAAATCTCTATTGGAATGATGTGCTGCGAAACGGCCGTTCGAGCCGCTATGCGTCATTCTTCGATATCGACTGGAGCCGCAAGCTGTTGCTGCCATTGCTCGGGGCGCCGCTGCCCGAAACACTTGCCGATGGTCATATAGCTGTCGACGTTTCCGGTGACGAACCGGCAGTGGTGCTTTATGGCGAGCAGAGGGTTCCGCTGCGGCCGGAAGATCATGATTTCGTCCGGGACAATGCGGAAGGCTATGAACTGTCGTCGCTGCTCGAACGCCAGCATTACCGTCTCGGGTGGTGGCGGACGGCGGATGACGTGCTCAACTGGCGGCGCTTCTTCACCATCAGCGAGCTTGCCGGACTTCGGATCGAAGACCCGGAGGTTTTCGAGGCCACGCATGCGCTCTATTTTCGCCTTTATGGTGAAGGGCTGATCGATGGCGTCCGCGTCGACCATGTCGATGGATTGACCGATCCGGCCGGCTATTGCCGTCTGCTGCGGACCCGGCTTGATGCCATTTCTCGTCCGGAAAGCGCGCCGCAGGGTCCCGCCTATATCATCATCGAGAAGATCCTCGGGCCGGGTGAAGCCCTCGCCGCAGACTGGGGCGTAAACGGCACCAGCGGCTATGATTTCATGGAGCAGGTATCGGCATTGCTGCACGATCCGGCGGGGGAAGCGCCGATGAAGGACTTGTGGCGGGCGTTCAGCGGACGCGAACTCGATTTTCACCAGGAGGAACTTCTGGCCCGGCAGGAGATGCTGGACTGGGCATTTACCGGACAACTCGACGCCTGTGTGGCAGCCTTTGAGGCGCTCGCCCGCTCAAGGGACGAGACTGCAGGTCTGACCGGCGGAATGCTGCGCCGGGCGATCCGGCGCATGTTGTGGGTGTTTCCAGTCTATCGCACCTATGGCACCGGGACCGCAGCGCCGTCCAGTGACGCCGGCATCCGGGACACAGTACGCCAGCGCGCCGCGCGTTTCACCCCACCGGGTGAAGGCATGGTGGTCGATCGGATCCTGGACTGGCTCGCTGGCACGGGGCCGGGCGATGCGGGTCTTGCCGCCAGGGCCGTGCAGCGCTTCCAGCAGTTGTCGGCGCCGATTGCCGCAAAATCCGTCGAGGACACGGCGTTCTATCGTTACGGCCTGTTGCTTTCGCGCACCGATGTGGGGTTCGACGCGGCGCGCTTCGCCTTGCCGGCAACAGAATTTCACCGCCTGGCGATGGCGCGGGCGAAGGATTTTCCGGGAGCTATGCTCGCCACGGCAACCCATGATCACAAACGCGGAGAGGATGTCCGCGCCCGGTTGGCGGTGCTCGGCGACATCCCGGATATGTGGCGCGAACGGGTGACGCAGTGGGACCGGCTGGCCGGTGCCGCAGCGGAGGGTGTCGATGCGGCTGATCGCTACATGCTCTACCAGACGCTGTTTGGCGCATGGCCACCAGAGCTGCAGGTCCCGGACCGCGCCGGGCTTGATGCCTTTGCTGACCGGATAGTTGCCTGGCAGCAAAAGGCCTTGCGGGAGGCGAAGCTGCGGTCCTCCTGGCAGGCGCCGCAGGAAGCCTATGAGCAGCGCTGTGAAACATTGGTCCGGACGCTGCTCGATCCCGCCGACCGGTCAGGTTTTCTTGCCGATCTTCAGGACCTGGTCTCGATGACCTCAAGTGCGGCGCTCGGCAATATGCTGGTGCAGGTGGCGTTGCGGTACACCATGCCCGGCGTGCCGGATCTCTACCAGGGCTGCGAGCTTGCCGATTTCAGCCTGGTCGATCCCGACAATCGTCGTGCCGTGGATTACGAGCAGCGCAAGGGTCTTCTTGCAGGCGCGCCCGCCCCCGATGACAGGCTGGCTGGAGGTGGCAAATTGAGGTTGATCCGGCAATTGCTGCAATTGCGACGCCATAATCCGGACCTGTTTGCTCAAGGCAGCTATCTCCCGGTCACGGTTAGCGGTCCCCGCGCCGATCACGTGCTTGCCTTTCGGCGGGTCCATGGGGCCGAGCAGTTTCTATGCGTGGTGGTGCTGCATTGCGGCCAGGTGCTGGTTCCGGGCGATCGTTGTGTTCCGCCGCCTGAATGGTGGGGAGAGACGGTGCTGGAAGACGGGTCACCGGTCGCCGAACTGCTGGCCCAAAGCCCTGTCTTTGTGAGTGAAGCGGGTTCCGCACCGGCTTGATCCCTTTCGCGGAACTTTTCGCCACAACCCTTGTTGATAGGAAAGACAAGGAGACATGTGATGGACAGGGAAACGACGATCCGCGAGCGCGCTCACCAGCTTTGGGAAGCTGAAGGCTTTCCCCAAGGCAAGCACGCCGAACACTGGGCCCAGGCGGAAAGGGAATATGACATGGAGCAGGGCGAAGCAGGCCCGGAGCAGTCGCCCGATCTTGCCGCCAGGCGCGAGGCCATCCGTCAGCACGGTGATGTTTATGTGGTTCCCAGCGATCTGGAAGATGCCGATATACGCGAAGCCGCGCCCGGTGTGAGGGAGCAGCCATAGCAGCCCGCGCGCGGACACCGGCAGGTGCAGGTTTGATCCATGAGAAGCAATGGAGACAGGACAATGGAAAAGGAAGATCCCGAAAACGGCGCGGCCGGAACGACCGCGCAGAAGCCCCGATGGGAGGGGCCGGAGGAATCACGTCCGAGTGGCTACCTGCCGGCGAAGGATAACCCGGAGGAAGATCGCGATGCCAATGACGAAAACCTCAATGATCCTGATCGCAACACCCTTGCTGACGCAGGAAAGACGGGGAGCGACGCGCAATGACCGAGCAGAAAAAGGGCAAGACGCAGGCTGAGACCATCCACAAGGATGCGGAAGGACAGTTTGCAAGGCCGAAAAAGCACAGCACCAACAACGGCGTCGCAAGCGCGACGCCGCGGGTGATCACCGGGTCCGACGACGCCACCACCGAAAAGCCGGCAGGCGGAGACTGGAAACTTCACCACGACGAGCACGAGAACAACGAAGGCGAATTTCGCGGCTGATTCTCAGTCGCCGGGACTGGTGACTGCGGCCCCGGTGTCAGATGCCGGGGAAGCCGGCTCTGGCGGTCCAGTAGTCCCATGCGCGGGCCAGAGGCATGTCGCCCAGCAGCATCGCACCGGCCTTGTCGATCTCGCCCCCGGTGAGATATTTCGGCTGCCCCAGCGGCAGCGTGTTCAGGACCAGCTCTGCATTGTCCTTCATGAAGATCGATACCATGCAGATGGCGCGAAGGTCCGGCGCAGCGCAGATGGCGCCATGTCCGCGCAGCAGCGCGGTTCGGCCATTGCCCAGCGTTTTGGCCAGGGAACGGCCCATCTCGAGTGTATCAACGATCATGTTGGTGTCGCCGAATTCCGGCTGGCTGTCCCAGACCGGAACATGGGCGCCGATCACCGACGCCATGTGGAAGGCCGGCCGCAGGGCGATGTCGGTGAGGGAAAACGGGATCACCGCCGGCGCATGGTGGTGGGACACCGACATGACGTCCGAGCGTGCCTCATAGACCGCACCGTGAATGAAGCGCTCGGCATAGGGACGGCGCGGGTCGTCCGAGACCAGGGTGCCGTCGAGCGCGAACTCCATGATATCATCGCGGGTCACGACTTCCGGGCTGCGCGATCGCGACAGCAGAAAGCGGTCCGGTTTGGTCGGGTGGCGGACACTGACATGGCCGAATCCGTCAATGACGTTCTCATGGGCGAGGATCCTGTTGGCCAGGACGAGTTGCTGGATGGCATGATCTCTCAATGTCGCTTCGCTCATTTCTGTCTCCCTCTGGTGTGAAACTGCTCGGTCATGACAGGCCGTGAGGCCTTGTTTTCCTGTTTTCTCTGCTAAGCGGTCGGGGCAATTCTCCGCGTCCCTTTCCCGACCGGTGGCCAGCCATCTTCCGATCCCCGATCCTTAGCATTCTAAGAGAGTAGCTACTATCGCGTTTTGCAGGTGGCTGTCGAGGGGGCATGAAGCCCGCTGGTGGTGCGTTGACAATGTCGTCAAGCGCCCTCTATGCTGAAACAGTTAGCAATCTAAAGATTGCAGCTTGAGGGAGGAATTTCATGACACTATCGTTCAAGAGCACCCTTGCCGGTGCGGCGGCGCTGTTGCTTGCTTCGGCGGCATCGGCTTCGGCACAAACCTACAATCTTACGCTTTGCGGGGCGAGCCCGGGCGGGCTGTGGAGCCTGCTGGGCGCTGGCATCGATGCGGCGGTGAAGACGTCGTATCCGGGATCGACCGTCACCTATCAGACCTCCGGCGGCGGACTGGCCAATGTCGGGCTTCTCGACAAGGGTACCTGTGATCTGGCGATCATTCACGATGCCGAAGCCAAGCTGGCGCTGGGTGGAAAGGCTCCGTTCAAGGCGCCGATCGACAGCATGGCGACGATCGCACAGCTCTATACCTGGGCGCCGATGCAGGCGATTGTCAGCGCCGATTACGCCAAAGAGCACAATCTGACCACACTCGAGGATATCGCGGCGCAGAAGCTGCCGATCCGCATTGCGCTCAACCGGCGTGGCAATGTCGTCAGTTCCGTGGGCGAATCGATGCTCAATGCCATCGGCGCCAGCGCGGAAGAGATCGATTCCTGGGGCGGCGACGTGCAGTTCGCGGCATCCGGCGAGCAGGGCGACCTGATGCGCGACCGGCGCATCGACATGATCCTGAATTCGCTCTTCGTCAATCACAGCTCGATCCGCGAACTTGCATCGGCGATCGATGTCAAATTGCTGCCGATCACGGAAGAGACCGCCCAGAAGGTGGTGGATGAGTGGGACATCAAGAGCTTCACCATCCCCAATGCCGCCTATGACTGGACCGACGAGGACATCCTCACCGTCACCGTTTCGGCGCAGCTGTTCGTGCGTGCCGATGCCGACGAGCAGATGGTGCATGACATCGCCAAGGCGCTGACCGACAATGCCGGTCAGTTGCAGTCGGTGCACAAGGCGATGGCTCCGCTCGATGTGGAACTGATGGCAGGCGCCAAGACGGTGCCCTACCATGCGGCTGCGAAGAAGATCTACGAAGACGCAGGCTACTGATCCATCCCATGCCGGGGCAGCCAACCGCCCCGGCATGTCCTCTTCGAGACTGCAAGGACAGGCACCGAGCCACATGATCAGACTGTTTTTTGACACCGGGGCCCGTCGTACCCCCGATGGTGCCGTCGGCCACCTGGTGAAGGCCTTTGCTGCCGGCACTGCCGTCTGGACGGTGTATGCGGCGGCGTTTTCGCGCGCCGATTCGCTGACTCTCATCATGACATTCCTGTCCCTGATGCTGGTTCTGACATTTGTCATGACCGGGGCCACGGCGAATTCCGCGCGTGACCGGATTCCCTTTTTCGACTGGGCGCTGGCGCTCGCGTCGGGTCTGACCGGCATCTATTTCGTCTCGCAAGCCGACATCATCGCCCAGCGCATCACCCTGCTCGATCCGTTGTCGACCTATGATGTCGTGTTCGCCTCGCTGATCCTGGCCTTGACGATCGAGGCAATGCGCCGGACCGTCGGGGTCGGGCTGACGCTGATCGTGCTGATATTCCTGGCCTATAACCTGTTTGGCGACCAGTTGGGGGGCGTCCTCGGCCATGGCCTGATCACCTATGAGCATTTTCTCGACATCACCATTTTCACCACGGACGGACTGTTCGGAGTGCCGTTGCGGGTCGCTGCGACCTATGCCTTTTTGTTCGTGTTCTTCGGGACCACGCTTGCCAAGGCCGGCGGCTCCGCCTTCTTCTTCAATATCGCGTCCTATCTGACCGGACGCTCGCCCGGCGGCCCGGCCAAGATCGCGGTCATCTCCTCGGGTCTTTACGGCACGATTTCCGGCAGCCCGACCTCCGATGTCGTAACCACCGGCGCCATCACCATCCCGATGATGAAGCGGATGGGCTACAAGGCGACATTTGCCGGCGCCGTCGAGGTTGCCGCGTCGACCGGCGGCAGCCTGCTTCCGCCGGTAATGGGGGCTGCCGCGTTCATCATGGCCGAATATACCGGCATCGATTATATCGACATCGCCTTTGCGGCGCTGATCCCGGCCCTGCTCTATTACGTGCCGATCTATCTTCAGGTCCATTTGCGCGCCAAGCGCGAGAACCTGGCGCCGGTCGACCGGTCGCTGATCCCGACGCTCGGAGTGACATTGAGGGAAGGCGGGCTCTTCGTGGTGCCGCTGATCGCCATCACCTGGGCGCTGGTGGAAGGCTATACGCCGACCTATGCGGCGGTCTACGGGGTGATCGCGGTGTTCATCGTCTCGCTGTTTCGCAAGTCGACACGCCTGGGCCCGCGGGCGATCTACGACATTCTTGCCGAAACGAGCCTGCGGACGGTGCCGGTTGCCGGCGCCTGTGCGGCCGCGGGTCTGGTGATCGGCGGCATCACCATGACCGGCCTTGCGTCGAAATTCTCGACCCTGGTCTTTCTGCTTTCGGGCGCTGACCTGTTTTCGTCCCTGGTGATCGCGGCGACACTGACGACGCTTCTCGGCATGGGCATGCCGACGCCAAGCGCCTATATTCTGGCCGCGGTGCTGATCTCGCCGGTGATGCGGGCGCTTGGCGTGGAAGACCTACCCGGGCATCTTTTCCTGCTGTATTTCGCGGTGATGTCGGCGCTGACGCCGCCGGTGGCAGTTGCGGCCTATGCGGCCAGCGCCATTGCCGATGCCAACCCGCTCAGGATCGCGGCGCAATCGGTCAAGATCGCGATCGGCGCCTTTTTGATCCCGTTCTGTTTTGTCTACAATCAGGGCCTGCTGATGCAGGGCAGTCTCTGGGAGATCGTCTTCACCACAGCCAGCGCGGTCTGCGGCCTGCTGATGATCGCGGTTGCTGCGGAAGGATACTGGAACGCGCCGCTGCCGTGGTTTGTCCGGTTGATCTTTGCGGCCTCCGGGTTGCTGTTTCTTGCGGCCGGATATTTCACCGTGGCATTGGCGTTGACAGCGCTTGCCGCAGGCACCATCCTGCTGCGGATTCAAGGTAATGTCGGGCAGGTACGGACGAAATCGGAAGCAGGGAATTCGTCCGGCTGAGGATTGCGAAGGCCGGACTCGGACCATAGGCGTGGAGCTCTAGGCATGGATGCGTTCTCAGACAAGGATCCGGAAGCATCCGGGAAGGACCCCGTCCTTCCGTTCGAGGAAAGTGTCGGATACCAGATCCGCCAGACGTCGCGCCTGTTCCAGCGGAGCCTGCAGCAGAAGATCGAGCCGCATGGCGTGACGCTCGGGATGTGGTATTTCCTGCGGGCGCTGTGGCACGAGGACGGCATGACCCAGCGTGAATTGTCACTGGTCGTGGGCACCATGGAGCCGACGACACTGACCGCGATCAAGTCGATGGAAAAGACCGGGCTGGTTCGCAGGGTCAAGAACGAGGACGACCGGCGCAAGATCAACATCTACCTGACCGAGCGGGGCAAGGCCCTGAGATCGGAACTGATGCCGCTGGCCAAGGACGTGGTTGACGGTTCCGTGCACGGTTTTTCTGATCGGGAGCGGTCTGCACTGCTCGAATATCTCAAGGCCATCCAGGTCAATCTGCTGGCCGGAATTTCGGACCACAAGGATGCTTCCGCCTGACGCCGTCCCCGGGCCGGAAGCAGGCCTACCGGGCAAGCCGGCGCAGCAGCGTTTCCGCGGCCATCACCTCCCGCATGGGGAACTGCTCGGCTTCGGGCGTGAGCTCCGTCTCATAGCTAAGCCCCTGGCCATCCCACAGCCACCAATAGGCAATGCCACCCTGCTTGTCGCGGATCGGCATGCGGAAGGTCGGGAATTTGGCGTCCTCTTCCGGAATGGCCGCACTGCCGATTCTCGACCCGGTGATGCGTCCGGCTTCGACGGCGCTTGCCAGGGCAATCATCGCTGAAAAGTCTGTTTGAGACCGGGCAAGCGCCTGGAGGTCATCGGGCCGGCTGGCATGGGTGCCGCGCAGCGCCCGGACCACCTCGGGATAGGAGCTGTGGTTATGGGTCACCTGCACATAGGCAAGGCCTTTGCCGGTTTCGATTTCGACAATGTCGCCGGGAGAGTATTTCATGCCTTGATCCTGTGGGCTGCGGCGCCGGTCACAGGCTGAACGCCTCGACGGTCGCGGGATGGAAGAGCTCGTCGACCCCGACCTTGCGCGGCGAGAGCCCCTGGGCGTGATGATAGCCAAGGAAGGTCTCGAGCACCTTGCGGTTGGGGGCCAGGCCGTAGGGCCAGATGTCGTTGCCCATCAGCGCCTTTGCACGGGCGAGATTGTCCTCGACAAACGGCATGGTGACCTTGGTGGCAGACGTGTCGGCAAGGGCTTCCTCGGCCATGATCTTGGCACGGGTAAAGGCCTTGAGCAGGGCGCCGGGAAGCCAGGGGTGCTGATCGGCCAGCGATCGGCGCACGCCAAGCACATGCATGATCGGGAAGATGCCGGTCTTGCGGAAATAGCTTTCGGCTTCCGCCACGGTGTCGTCAAACAACCGTCCGACATCGGGGTGGCCCTGGTCGAAGCACAGCGGCGCGCGCGGGCCGACGAAGCCGTCAATCTCGCCATCCACCAGCATCTGGTTCAAGGTCGCGCCCTGGGGCGCTTCACTGACGCGGATATCGGCGGGAAGCTCGACCTTGATCTTTTCCGGCCGGCCGGCGGTGTTCATGCCGCCGCGGACCCATTCGATCTCGGAGGGCCTGACACCATATTCGTCCTCGAGGATGCCGCGAAACCAGACATTGGCAGACAGCTGGTATTCGGCGATGCCGATCCGCCTGCCGCGCAGGTCGGCCGGCCGATCGATGCCGCGATCCTTGCGGACATAGATCGAGGTGTGGCGGAAGGCGCGCGAGAGGAACACCGGAACCGCGACATAATGCGGATCGCCGCGCGCCACGGAGATCGAATAGGAAGACAGCGAGAGTTCGCTGACGTCGAAGGCCTTGTGCCTGAAGGCGCGGAAAAACATCTCTTCGGGTGACAGCAGCATGCAATTGGGGCTGACCCCGTCAATGCCGATCCGCCCGTCGGAGATTGCGCGTGTGCGGTCGTAATCGCCCATTGCGATTGAAAGTTCCAAGGCGCCCATGTGCTGTTTCCCTATATCCCGGTCTGGTGTTTCAGCGTTACCGTGGAGCGGGATTTCGCCGACTCCAGGATCGCCAGGCAAATTTCGAGGCTGGCGCGGCCCCAGGCGCCGGTCTGCGCCGGCGGGGTTTCGTCGCGAGCGGCGCCGACGACCGCGTCGATCACTTCCGTACGCGGGGTGCGCAGTGGCGGCGCCGGCAGAAATTCGCGCCTTGTGTCGCCATAGACATGAACGCCCTCGGGCGTGAGGCGGAGATCGGCGTGATCCAGCGAGACGATGATGGGACCGAAATGCTCGTGCCGGGTCGCCGGTTTCGGCATGTCGCCCGAGCCGTAGGTCCGCGCCGATTTGAGCCTGATTTCCTCGTCGGCGGAACGTGCTGCGGCGAGCTTGCGGCGCGCGTCACCATAGGTCTGCGGATCCTTCTCCGCTCCCAGTTCGCCGGTCCAGCCCATCCATTCATCGCTGTCGAAATGGGCATAGCCGGAATAAGTCAGCGAGGCGAATGCGCCTCCCGCAAAGGAAACAAGCGCGCTGTAGGCGCCTTCGGTCGGGCGCGCCGGGTCCCAGTTTCCGGTCAGGGCCGTCACGGTTTCGCCGAGGCCGCCGGCCAGCAGGCGGACGATGTCGATCTGGTGCACGCCCTGCGAAAACAGCACGCCGCCGCCCTTGCCGGTGTCGAGTTCCTCGGGCCGGCGCGGCCGATAGAGAAAATCGGTGTAGTTGAAGGCATTGATCATGCGCACCTTGCCCAGTTCGCCGGCTTCGATCAGCTCCCCGGCAATCCGCACCGGCGCATCGAAACTGTGGCTTGGCCCGACGAGGAGATGGACTCCGGCATCGCGACAAGCGGCAATCATGCGATCTGCATGGTCGAGCGTGACGGCGAGCGGCTTGTCGACGAGCACATGCTTGCCGGCCATGGCTGCGGCAATGACATGCTCGCAATGCAACTGGTGCGGCGTGGCGACATAGACGATTTCCACGGCCGGATCGGCGCAGAGGCTGTCTGCATCCTCATAGGTATTGCCGCCAAACTCATACTGGAACGCGGTGCGCGAGGACTGCCGCGGCGCACAGGCGGCAACCAGCTTCACCCGGGGGTCATTGCGGAATGCGGGCAGCATCAGCACGAAGCCCCGCCCCAGCCCGATCACGCCAATGCCCACAGGTGCAGCCTCAGAGGTCAATGACCAGGCCTCCGCTGCGGGCGCGCGAGACGCAAATCATGATGCGGTCCTGCCGCTCCTCGTCCATCAGCACCATGTCGCGATGGTCGACATCTCCGGAGATCAGTCTTGTCTTGCAGGTGCCGCAGGTTCCGCTTTCGCAGGAACTCACGGTTTTGACGCCGGCCTCGCGCACCGCTTCGAGAATGGACCGGTCGCCTTGCACGGTGACGGTCTTGCCAGATCGCGCCAGCTCGACATCGAAGGCGGTATCGTCGGGGCGGATCACCTCGACCGGTTTGAAGTCCTCGAAATTGACGCGGCCTTCCGGCCAGTGTCCGGAGATCGCCTTGATCTCCTCCATCAGCGGTTTCGGCCCGCAGCAATAGACATGCATGTTCTGCGGCTCGGCAAAATGGTCCCAGAAGTCGTAGATCCTTTCGGGATCTCCGTCGTCATGATGCAGCAGGACCCGCGCGCCATAGGCTTCGGTCAGCTCATCGAGATAGGCGGTCTCTTCCGCATTCCTGGTGCAGTAAATGATGCTGAAATCGTCACCGGTGCTTTCGAGCTGGCGGGCCATGGCGAAGATCGGGGTGATGCCGATGCCGCCGGCGATCAGCAGGTATTTCGGCGCCTTTTTCAGCGAGAAATCATTCTCCGGCGGTTGGACCAGGAGTTCGGTCCCCTCGGTGGCGTCGTCGTGCATGGATTGCGAGCCACCGCGGGATGCGGGCTCGCGCTTGACGGCAATGACATATTGCTTCGGATCGTCGCCAGCACCGGTCAGCGAGTAACGCCGCATGGCGCCTGACGGTGTCTGCACGGTTACATGCGCTCCGGGCCCATAGCCGGGCAGGGTCGTGACTTCGGCAGGTGTGAGAACAAACTCCATGATGGATGGCGTCAGTGAGCGGCGGGCAGCCACTGCCATTCTGATCGTATCGTTCCTATCGCTCATCTTATGGGCTCCTCCCACTGGCTTTCCGGTATGTACTTAGAAAGCTAACTATTTTGTGTCAATAGCTGGACGGGAGCGGAAAGGTGTTATAAAAATCCTAAGCTATCTAACGAAATCCCCAAGGAGGTTCCATGCTCACGCCAGAAGAGAACGACATTCTCACGCGTGTCGGCAGCGACAAGCCAATGGGGCAGCTGATGCGCCAGCACTGGACGCCCGTCTGCCTCATCGAAGAGGTGCTGGAAAAGGATGGCAAGCCGCTGCTGGTCGAGGTTCTTGGCGAGCGTTACGTGGCCTTTCGCGACAGCGACGGAAAGGTTGGCCTGCTCGACGAGCTGTGTCCGCATCGAAGGGCGTCGCTTGTCTATGGCCGCAACGAGGAATGTGGTCTGCGCTGTCTCTATCACGGCTGGAAAATGGATGTTGACGGCAACATCGTGGCGATGTCGTCAGAGCCGGAAGGCAGCCCATTGATGAACAAGGTCACCCACCGCGCCTATCCGACCCGCGAGTGGGGCGGCTTTGTCTGGGCCTGGCTGGGCGAAAAGGAGCAGGTTCCCGCCTTCGATCCACCCGCCTTTGCTCCGACAGAGGATACCCGGGTTTCGATCCTCAAGATCCGGGTTCCGGCAAACTGGGCCCAGATCCACGAAGGGCAGATTGACAGTGCGCATTCGTCGTCGCTGCATTCGTCCGACATGAAGCCGGCACGGGTGGAGGGCGCATCGGCGGATGAGAAGGCCTGGTACCGTCCGTCCACCGACAAGGCGCCGAGAATGCAGACCGAAACGACGAGTTACGGTTTTCACTATGCCGCGATCCGCAAGCCGATCAAGAACGCGCAGACCCACCACTATCTGCGCATCACCGAATTCGTCGCACCCTATTATTCGCTGATTCCGCCCAACAACAATTACAAGGTCGCCAGTGTCATCGTTCCGATAAGCGATGAGGAGACGGCGTTTCACTTCATCGCCTGGGGCGGGCCGAACGTGCCGAGCACCGAAGAATGGCGGCGGTTCAATCACAGTGTTCCGGGTGAGGATGTCGATCACAAATGGCGCTCCAAGCGCACACTGGAGAATGACTTCCTTCAGGACCGCGAGGCGATGAAGAATGGCAGCTTCACCGGCGTGCCGGGCATTCCCAATCAGGACATCATCATGTGGGTCAGCATGGGACCGATCGTCGATCGCACCAATGACGTGCTGGGCGCCTCGGACCTTGCCATTGTCGAGTTCCGGCGTCTGATGGTGGATGCGGCGCGGCAGGTTGCCGATGGCGGCCCCGCGATCGGCACGAAGGAACCACGTGTCGTCCAGTCCCGGATCGCGTCGCGCGAAGGTGTTTATCCCAAGGATGTCGACTGGCGCACCCTGGTCGACACCAAGGAGATGCTTGCGGCTGAATGATCTCCCGCCTGCAGGAAATCCGGGACCGGCACAGTCTCAAGATGGCGGTGCCGGCTCCAGCATGATGGCGCCGAAGAATGCGGCCAGTTCCTCATGGGCATCAAGCGGCAGGACATGGCCGATATACTGGTCCGGGCGCACGATCACCAGGCATCCCCGTGTCCTGTCGATGCCGCGCGCATCAAAGATGTCGGGAGCATGTTTGGGGTCGGGGCAGAACATCTTTTCGTAATCGACGAGCCCGAGCCGGCCCTTTTGCGGTTTGAGGAGCCCGGGCAGGGTTTCCAGCGCCAGTTCACGCGTGCCCTGCTGGAAGATCGCGCGGACATCGAATACGGCATCGATGTCCTGGCCGGGTGCTGTGAAACGGCGGACGGGCGAGGCCGGGTCCTCCGCCAGAAAGCGGCAGAGCCTGGCAATCGCCGAGTCCTTGCTTGAGGGATCCTGATCCGGACAGAAGGCAAAAAGCCGCCAGCGTGTGTCGGCCTGCACGACATGACCAAGGTGCAAAGGCTTGGCGTCGGCCAGGCGCACCACCGGAGCGGAATGGAACCGCGTGCCGATTTCGAACCCCGGGGCGAGCGCTGGCCATTGCTGCGTGCCGGTCAGTTCAGAGCTCTGGTATTTGACCGACATGCCGGCCGTGTAGCGGCCGTGCTGGATGAAATAGCGCTGGAAGACCGGAATCTCGCCGTCCTCGCCGCCTTCGATGGCTTCGGGCGGAGCGCTCATGATGCGCGACCATTCCCGGTCGAAGGCAATGAGATCCCTTGCGACAGCCTGCCGCTCGGCGGAGTAGCTGTGCAGGACCGCAGGCCGGCACTGCCCCTTGAGCACGCTCACCAGTTTCCAGCCGAGATTGAACGCGTCTCCCATCGACACATTCATGCCCTGACCGGCCTTGGGACTGTGGGTGTGACAGGCGTCGCCGCAAATGAAGACGCGGGGCAGCCGGGATTCGATATCGCCGGCGGGAACATCGTCGAACTTGTCGGTCAGGCGCTGACCGATTTCATAGACTGACCACCACGCCACCTCCCTGACGTCGAGCGAAAAAGGGCGGAAAATGCGCTGAGCTGCCGCAACAAGATGGTCGATGGTCAGGTTGCGGGTCGCGACCCGTTCTCCCGAATCCAGCTTGTCGAGCTCGATATAGAGCCGGGTCAGATAGCCGCCCTCGCGCGGAATGATGATGATGTTGCCCTGGCTTGCCGATTGGATCAGGGTCTTGCAACGGATGTCGGGAAAATCCGTGCTGGCGAGCACATCCATGACGCCCCAAGCCTGGTTGGCGGAATCGCCCGACAGTTCCCGCCCGATGGCCTTGCGCACCGCGCTGCGGGCACCGTCACATCCGACCACATAGCGCGCCTTGAGTGTGACCGTCTCACCTTCGCGGCCGGGATCCAGCCTCGCGAGCGTGGCGGTTACCGGATAGGCGCCGCCCGCCGGGTCGACGGAAAGCTGCGCGAGCTCGAGCGCGTAGTCGGGTTCCAGCCGCGAGGGTGAATTGCGCATCAGCTCGAGATACATGTCGTGCACACGCGCCTGATTGAGGATCATGTGCGGCATTTCCGAGAGCCCGTCCTCGACATCCTGAACGCGTCCGTTGCGGGCAATGTGCTCCGGTGTCTCGGGGTCTGGCTTCCAGAAGGTTGTTTCGTTGACCCAATAGCCCTGTTTGAGGACTTTTTCGGCAAAGCCGAAGGCGTTGAACATTTCCATTGAACGGCAGGAAATGCCGTCAGCCTGGCCCTTTTCCAGGGCCGATGGCCTGCGCTCGACAATCCGGGTCCTGATTTCCGGGAATGCCGCAAGCTGGGCGGCGAGCGTCAGGCCGGCGGGACCGCTGCCGACAATCAGCACATCCACCGAATCGCAAAAATCCGGATCCTGCAGCGGACGATCGACTGCTGCATCGAAAACCTCGGGATCGCCGGGGCGAAAACCGTCGAGATGATACTGCATGGCCAGGCTCCCAATATAATATGCCTACATACCAATACCGCAGAGCGGTCAGGATTTCAAATGATATGTACAGATATCAGTCTTGCGCTTAGACTGCGGTCGGACCGCGTCCTTCCCGTGGCGGCAGGCAATGGTTGTGCAAAACTGCGAGGCGCGATGACACAGGTTTCACACATGCCCGGACACCTGATCCGGCGGCTGCACCAGATTTCGACCCATGTCTTCATGCTGCGCACCAGGGAAGCGGGTTTCGACCTCACGCCGGTGCAATTTGCCGCTCTTGATGCGATCGGGCAGAGCCCGGGGATGGATCAGGCCCGACTTTCCGATGCGGTGGCAAAAGACCGGGCCACCATCGGCGCGGTCGCCGATCGGCTTGAGCAGAAGGGGCTGGTCAGCCGGAAGGTCAATCGGCGCGACAAGCGGGCGCGCGAGCTGTCGCTGACCGATGAGGGAGCGGCATTGCTCCATGCAATTCGCCCGGTTGTCGAACGGCTTCAGCAGGAAATCCTGCCCGGACTCGACGAGGAGGAATACCGGCTGTTTGTCGAGCTGGCCGCCAAGGCGGCGATGACTGCCGGAACCGCCGCAGACACCTAGCCACCACGCTCCCCACGATCTGGATAATGGATGATGATCCGGTCCCGAGATTTGGATTTTCACCGCGCTGCGTGCGTGGCTCCAGACAGGAACCCGCGGCCGGCATAAACGTCCCGAATCGTTGATCAACAAATGCCGTCTACAGGCTTCGAATCCTTTGCCGGCAGCGCATTGGTCGGCAGGCGTGCTGCATTAACCCAATATTAAACATGATTTCACTATTTTGGCGTGGGGGTAGCGCCGGTCCAGATTGGACGGTCGTAGTGGACGTCATCGTGCTCGGCAAAAAGGTTGAAAAAACCGTCAGTGCGAAGTCAGGCCATTCATAAGCCAGCAAACCACTTCGACCGGGGAGAGCTTTATGGCTCAGGCAGCGCGCGGACATTTTCATAACATGGCATATTGCTTGCTGCGGTTCCTGGCGTGTCTTGTGCTGAGTTTCTCGGGGCTTGTCTGGCTCGCGCCAGGCGGTGCCCATGCCCAGCAATTGGTGATCAACAATGTCGGCGCCCCGACGGTGACCGGCACCGGGCAGGGCAAGCGTGCGATATGGACCAATGCAGGCTCCGTCGGCGCCACGACGGTCGATATCGTCGCCGTCCTGGAAACAGCCACCCTCGACCACAATCCGTCGACCGAGAACGGCCGCCCCGCAATCACATCTGTCGGCCAGGACGACATCTGGGTCCGATGGTATCTGTACCAGGCGGGCACCTACAATCTCGCCAGCAATTCCGGCGGCGTTCCCGTGGTCGCGGATGTGCATGTCCAGTTCAACGACGTGGACGGGCCCAACAATGAGCGCATCTTCGTACCAGTCTGTGCGGGCAATGTGGAATGGGTGCGCATCGAAACCAGCGCCACCACCGGGCGGGCTTTCAGTACCGTCGGGTCCAATCCGGAAGTGTTCACGCTGATCGGTGACGACAATTACAGCCAGGAACCCGAATCCGGCGTCGAGATCAATTATCCCAACACCTCCAATTTCCTCATGGGCCGGACCGCCGACAATGGATTTTACATCCGGCTCGACAATCCGACCTATTCCAGTTTCACGACCTATGACTTTATCTGCGGTGATTTCGTGCCTCCGGTCGCCAATGATGACGAGAAGGAAGGCACGCCGGGTGTGGCCACGGTGCTGAGCATTCTCGACAATGATGCCAACGCCACCGCGAACGACAATCCGCCCAACAATAACGGCCTGCTGCCATCCGAATATGGCAAGCTTTCCGTCGATCTGACACCGCCAGCCGGGGCGACCAGCATCGTTCTGGACGGGCAGGGCGATGTTGCCTCCTTCGTGGTGCCGGGCGAGGGGGCCTGGTCCTATGATGAGGGAACCGGCAAGCTGACTTTCACGCCCGATACCGCCTTCAAGGGCTATGCCGCGACCCTGAGTTACGTCTACACCAATGCGCTGGACCAGGTCTCCAATTCGGCCACGGTCACCGTCTGGTATCCGGCCATCGGCGCGGTCAAGAGCGCCAGCTTCAATGACGAAAGCGGTGATGGTTTCGCCCAGGCAGGCGAGACCATCACCTATCAATATGCGCTCACCGCCTATGGACGTGCCGCGCTGGAAAATGTCACTTTGACCGAGACCGGATTCAGCGGTAGCGGCACATTGCCGGTGCCGGCCTATCAAAGCGGCGATACCAACGCAGATTCCAGGCTCGATCTTACCGAAACATGGATCTTCAGCGCCGACTATACGCTGGTGGACGGCGACCTTGCCGCGGGTTCGGTGTCCAACCAGGCGACAGCGGCCGCCCAGACTCCGTCGGCAACGTCGGTCAGCGATCTCTCCGACAGCACCAATCCCGCCGATGGCGACGGAACCGGCACGCCCGGCCCGGGGCCGGACAACAACGACCCCACTTCGACGTCATTGAGCGACGCGCCCATCCTCGCCAGAGACGACACGATTGCCGATCCGGTCGACGGCACGGTCAACCAGACCGGAGCCATCGACCTGTTGGCCGGCAATGGCAATGGCCCCGACACGCTCAACAGCGTGGCTGCGACATCGGCAACGGTGACGGCCACCCCGTCCGGCACGATTCCAACCGGTTTCACCGTCAATACCGACGGCACGGTGGATATCACCGCGACCATCGCATCAGGGGCCTACAGTTTCGACTATCAGATCTGCGAGACGCTGAACCCGACCAATTGCAGCACCGCCACTGTTTCCCTGACGGTCGGAGCCGGCGGAATCGGCGTGATCAAGTCCGCCTTGCTCAATGATGAAAACAGCGACGGCGTTGTCCAGGCCGGCGAAACCGTTGCCTACAGCTATACCGTCACCAATATCGGCAGTGTCGCGCTGTCCGGCGTCGCTCTGACCGAAACCGGATTTACCGGGACGGGAACCATGCCGGTACCTGCGCTGCAAAGCGGCGACACCAATTCCAATTCATTGCTCGATCTGTCCGAAAGCTGGATCTACACCGCGAGCTACACGCTGGTGGCAGCCGATCTTGCCGCGGGCTCGATCTCCAACCAGGCGACAGCCACGGGTTATACGCCAGGCGGAGCCTCGGTCAGCGACCTGTCCGACAGCACCAACCCGGCCGACGGCAATGGCACTGCGACGCCCGGCCCGGGCACGGGCAATGACGATCCGACTGCCACGCCCTTTGCCGCCGCGCCGGTCATTGCCAATGATGACAATCCACCGATGGTCCCCAATGGCGTCGAATCGCTCAATATCGTCGACGTGCTCGGCAATGATACCCTGAATGGAGCGGCAGCGTCGGCGGTGTCGGTCACCCTGACAGTGGTCACGCCAGCGGTTCCGGCAACGACGGGGGCCGAAGTCCCGGTGCTCAATCCCATCGATGGCTATGTGAGCGTCTCGTCCGGCGTGCCGGCCGGAACCTACGCGATCATCTACCGCATCTGCGAAATCGCCAATCCGGCCAATTGCGACACGGCTACGGTCACCGTGCCGGTTGATGCGAGCGTGCCGGCGATCTCCGGGACGGTCTATTTCGATCAGAACAGCGACAACAGCTACAATCCCGGCAGCGATCCGGCTCAGCCGGGCTATGTGGTCGAGCTCATTCTCGACAATACGGTGGTCAAGTCGACGGTATCGGCCGCGGACGGGACCTATGAGCTGCGCGGTTTCGCTCCGGGATCGGGCTATATGCTGGTGTTCAGCGATGCCGAAACGGGAATTGCGGTCGGAGCCATCCGCGACCTGACCTTCGGTCCGACCACCGCGCTGACCCAGCAGGACCAGCCCATCGATCCGCGCGGCGTCATCTACAGTTCCGCGACCGGACTGCCGATTGCCGGCGTCGAATTGCAGGTGACCACGTCGGCCGGTGTGCCGTTGCCCGCCATCTGTCTTTTGCCGGGGCAACAGCCTCAGTCGACCGGTGCCGATGGTGCCTACCGGTTCGACATCGTCAGCGGTGCGTCGGTCGAATGCCCGGCGGCGGAAGCCGAATACCGGATCGCGATCACCGGCTATTCCGGCTATGAACCCCGCCCGTCGCTCGTGGCGCCGCCGCAAGCGGGCGCGCTCGACGCAACAAGCTGTCCGGGCGATGCCGTGCCGGGCGGCGACTGCCAACTTTCGGCAAGTTCCGCAGCGCCGCCCGCCGGTTCGCCCACACCCTATTATCTCGCATTCCTGCTGCAGCCCGGTGATCCGGATGTGACCAACAACCACATTCCCCTGGATCCGGCGGTGGCCATTACCTCTACGGGGCTGAGCGTGGTCAAGACCGCGGCGCGGCCGGTGGTCGAGCGTGGCGGCCTGGCGGCCTATACAATCGTGCTTCGCAACATCAATCCGTTCGGGGTCGGGCTTGTGAACCTGGTCGACCGGTTGCCGATCGGCTTCAGGCTGGAGCCCGGTTCGGCAACCATCGACGGCGCTGCGGCAACGCCGGTTGCCGACGGCCGTGACGTCCGGTTCGAGGGCTTGACCATACCGGCCTTCGGCAACATAACGATCACGCTCAACAGCCGCGTGCCCGCCAGTGCCGAGCCGGGTGACTATGTCAATCAGGCCGATCTGACAGACCCGGCCACCGGCAATGCGCTGGCGCCTGCAGGCAAGGCGACGGTGCGCATCGAGGTCGATCACGTCTTCGATTGCGGCGATGTCATCGGCAAGGTGTTTGAAGACCGCAACCGCAATGGCGCCCAGGATACAGACGAGCGCGGCCTTCCCGGGGTTCGCCTGGCCACGGTCGGCGGCATGCTGATCACCACCGACAGGCATGGCCGCTACAATGTGCCTTGCGCCGCCTTGCCGGACGCGGCCAGCGGATCGAACTTCATCCTCAAGCTGGACACCCGGACATTGCCGGCAGGCTTCGGTCTGACCACCGAAAATCCGCGCGTGGTGCGGCTGACACGCGGAAAGACCACGAAGATGAATTTCGGCGTGACAACCGCGCAGGTGGTGAGCGTCGATCTGGTCGGCAGGGCGTTTTATCAGGGCAGCGCTCAGCCGCTTGCCTCGGTCGAACCGGTTCTGGACCAGATCACCGCGCAACTGGTCGAACGGCAGGGTGGATTGAAACTGATCTACCATATCCATGGTGACGCGCGGCTGGCCGAAAGCCGCCTTTCCAGCATCGAGCAACTCATCCGCGCACGCTGGAGGCTGTACAGCAGCCAGCGGCTATCGGTTGAACGACGCATCATGGAAGGGAACTAGCCCGTGCCCCGCAAAACCTTGACGACCGTCGGACCCTCACCATCGCGCAATTCCCGCCGGGCAATCTCCATGAAATCTGACAGCATCTTTTCCGGATTGAGCGGTCGGCTCCTGCAAGGCGCCGCCGTTGCCGTCGTGCTGGCAAGTCCGGTCCTGGCGGACTCTGTCCGTATGCCTTCCAATTCAGACGGACAATTCCGGCAGCTTTCAGATAGCGCGGATCTCGGCATCTCGGTGTCGGTCGACGGCGAGCAGCTGATCGGGGCGCCGGCCGGCATTGCCGAAACATCCGCGACAGGCGCCGGTCTGCAGGACGCAGATATCCAGGTGAAGTTCGACGGCTTTGACGTCCGCCCAGTTCTCAGCGTCACGACTTCAGAGGGCGGCAGCGCCTACCGGGCCGGCGACGCCGTGGGCTTTGTGGCTGCGAGCAATTATCCGGCCTGGATCGCCCATTCGGAGATCCGTGTCCGCGCCGGGGCCACGCACGGATCCCTGTCGAGCCGCGAGGACGTCATCATTCCGGTCGACCGGTCCGGACATGCGGTCTGGGTGATGCCGACGGAGGGATCGGACAAATTTGCCTATGTGCTGCGCGTCTATGATGCCCAGGGCCATTTCGACGAGACGCATCCGCAATCGCTGATCCGTTCGGCCACTTCGACGGAATTGCCGCGCGATCGGCCATCTGAGGACGGGCTTGATCACGCCGCCATCCGCAATATTCCCGTTCATGGCGGCGCCGTCACCGTCTATGGCCGCGATGTGCCGGCGGGCTATGCGGTGACTGCGATCGGTGAACATGTGCCGGTCGACGCCGAGGGCGAATTCGTTGTCCAGCGGATATTGCCGCCGGGCGAGCACAGGGTGGATGTCGCGCTCGGCAATGCCTCGGGCAAGGGGCTGAGCTTCTCGCGCGATGTCAACATTCCCGCCGATGACTGGTTCTATGTCGGCCTCGCCGATCTGACCATCGGCAAACGCTTCGGCAGCGACAGGGTCGTTGCCGCTGATCCATCGGAATATGACGGGGTCTATTCGAAAGGCCGGGCTGCGTTTTATCTCAAGGGCAAGATCAAGGGAAAATACCTGCTCACGGCATCGGCCGACACCGGCGAGGACGATCTGGACACCCTTTTCAAGGGGCTGGATTCCAAGAATCCGCGGCAATTGCTGCGGCGGCTGGATCCTGAAAAATACTACCCGATCTATGGCGATGATTCGACGGCGGTCGAGGATGCTCCGACAAGCGGAAAGTTCTATATCCGGCTCGAGCGCGGCGACAGCCATGTGATGTGGGGAAATTTCAAGGCCGCGGTCAATGGCTCGGAATATCTGCGCAACGAGCGGGCGCTTTACGGCGCCAGCGCGGTTTACCGGTCGGAAGACATGACCAGCTTCGGCGAACGCCGGACCGAGGCCGCGCTCTATGCCGCCCAGCCCGGCACCCTGCCGCAGCGCGATGTCTATCGCGGCACCGGCGGCTCCGCCTATTTCCTCAAGCGCCAGGACATCAGCACCGGCTCGGAAACCGTTTCGATCGAAATCCGCGATTCGGTGACAGGCCTGGTCAAGACCCGGCGCCAGCTCAGTGCCAGCGAAGACTACACGATCGACTACATGCAGGGCGTGATCATCCTCACCAAGCCGTTGTCCTCGACCGCCGGCGCGGATGCCGTCGTGCGCGACGGGGCGTTGGGATCGGATCCGGTCAATCTGGTGGTGCAGTATGAATACACCCCGGCCACGTCGGAGGTGGATGGCTATTCCTATGGCGGCCGCGCCCAGACCTGGCTCGAGGACAAGCTTCGCCTCGGCGTGACCGGCCTGAGCGAGGAAACAGGCAATGGCGATCTTGACGCCGATCAGCAACTGGTTGGCGCCGACTTCCGCATCCGACACAGCGACACCACCTTTATCGAAGGCGAATATGCGCGTTCCGAGGGACCCGGTTTCGGCCGCTCGACCTCGACCGATGGCGGCTTGACGATCGTCGGCAAAGGCAGTGCCGGCAGGATCGGTCAGGTCGCCAATGCCTGGCGGGTGCGCGGCGAACTTGACCTGGCGGATCTGGGTGCGGGAATGCCCAAGGGTCGCCTTGGCGCCCATTACGACAGCAAGCAGGCCGGGTTTTCGACGCTCGATGACCAGACCAGCGTCGATCAGAGGGTGATCGGCGGGTTTGGCGAGTTCGCGCTGACCGATCGCATGCAACTGCGGCTCGGCTATGACGATTACAGTGATGCGGCGGGAAAGAAGAAGGCGGAGGCGTCCGGCGATGTGGTGGTCGATCTCAACAAGACATTGAGGACATCCTTCGGCCTCAAGCACACCGAACTTGCCAATCCCACCGGGGTTGCCGGGGACAATGGCCGCCGCACCGATGGCGGCGTGCGGCTGGCCTATGCGCCGCGCGAGGGTCGAAACTACTATGTCTTCGGTCAGGCCACCCTGGCGCCTTCGGAGGGGATCGAGCGCAATGACCGGGCGGGTGTCGGCACGGAATTGCGGCTGACCGAAACGGTTGGTGTCAGCGGCGAAGTGTCGGAGGGAACCAGCGGGATCGGCGCCATGGCCGCGCTCAATTTCAATCCGACCGATGTCGCGGAGTATCATGTCGGCTACCGGCTTGACCCGGATCGTGAACTTGATGGCACCGGAGCCATCGGCAATGACCGTGGCGGCATCGTCGTCGGAGCCAAGCGCAAATACAATGACGCGCTCTCGCTCACCTCTGAAAACAATTATGACATGTTCGGCCGACGGCGGTCGCTGACCAGCGCCTATGGCGTGTCCTATGCACCGGATACCGAATGGACCTACCAGGCCGCGCTCGAAACCGGCGAGATCCGGGATCCCGACAATTCCGATTTTGATCGGCAGGCGGTGTCCGTGGGGCTTTCCTACAAGGACGAGGACAGGCTCAGCGGCCGCCTGCGCGGCGCGCTGGGCTTTGAGGACTCAGAGGACGGCAGCCGGGATCGCGATTCCTATCTGGTCAGCGGCGCGCTGAGCTGGAAGACCAATCAGGACTGGCGCCTGCTGGCCAGTCTTGATGCAGTGGTCTCGCGATCGGACCAATCCTCCATTCTTGATGGCGATTATGTCGAAGGCAGCCTCGGCTACGCCTACCGGCCGGTGGACAATGACAGGCTCAATCTCCTGTTCAAATACGGGTTCCTGTTCGATCTGCCCGGTGTCGACCAGGTCAATTCCGCCAACCAGGCGGCCGGACCGCGCCAGCGCAGCCACGTGCTCAGTGTCGATGGCACCTATGAGGTCAACCAGTATGTCGATGTCGGAGCAAAATACGGCTTTCGCATCGGCGATGTCGAGACCACCCGCGGGGCGGGCATCTACACAGACAATTCGGCGCATCTGGGCATCCTGCGGGCCGATCTTCATGTCATTCATCGCTGGGATGTGCTGGTCGAGGGCAGAATACTGCGCTCGCCCAGCGCCAACACCACGGATTATGGCGCGGTCACAGCCGTCTACCGCCATATCGGAGACAATGCCAAAGCCGGCCTGGGCTACAATTTCGGCCGTTTCACCGATGATCTGACGGATCTGAGCGACAACAATCAGGGCGTGTTCGTCAATCTGGTGGGCAAGTACTGAAGGGGTGAAAACGCGGCTTTGAAAACTGCACCTGCGCCGGCACAGTCATGCGCTGTAGCGCAGGCTTTCGGCATATTCTTCCCTCAGGATTGACAGGGCCTTGACGACGCCGGTCTCTCCCTCCGCGGCCAGGGCCCAGAGCGGCAGGCGGCCGAGCATGACGGCCTCGGCGCCACGGCGCCGGTAGCGCAGCACATCGAGACCGCGGCGAACGCCGCTGTCGGCCATGACCGTCAGGCGGCCCTCGCATGCAGAAGCGATATCCTGCAGGACATCGATGGGGGCGGGCGAAGCGTCGAAATTACGCGCGCCATGGGAGGATACCACGATGCCGTCGGCGCCGATGCCGATTGCCGTCTCGGCGTCCGCGCAGGAGAGAATTCCCTTGAGCACCAGCTTGCCGGCCCAGCGATCGCGCAGCCAACGCACATGGTCCCAGTTGAGCCCCTTCATCAAGGTGACCCTTGGGTCGACGGGCGCCCCGATCAGGCGCGGCCGCAGGGCTTCGGGATAGTTGTTCATGGCGGGAAGGCCGTGGCGGATGGCTCTGGGCAGGACGGCGCCGAAAAGCCAGTTCGGGCGCAGCGCAAGATCGCACAGGCTGCGCGGGGACAGTCTGAAGGGCATGTCGAAGCCGCTGCGCAGGTTCCATTCCTTGCGGGAGCCTGCCGGGGTGTCGATGGTCATGACGGCAACCCGGACGCCGGTGTCCCAGGCCCGGCTCAGCAAGGCTTCCGACAGGGCGAGATCCTGCCACAGATAGATCTGCATCCAGATGTCGAGGCCGGGCGCGGCCCCGGCAATCTGCTCGACACTGCTCAGTGATTGGGTGGAGAGACAGAAGGGCACGCCGCAGCGCGCGGCGCCACGCGCCAGCGCTTCTTCGCCGCCGCGATGGACCAGGCCGGCCATTGCTGTCGGGGCAATGATGAACGGGGCTTGATGCTGCTCGCCAAAGAGCGTGACACCGGTGTCGGACGCATCGGCGCCGGTCAGCATCCGCGGTGTGATTCCGGCCGCGTCCAGCCGGGTGCGCAAAGCCCGCAGCGAGGCCTCTTCGCCGACGCCGCGGTCGATATAGTCGAACAGGCCGCGCGGCAGACGGCGGCGCGCGCTGCGCCGGGCCTCTTCGAAGGAGAGAAAGCCGCTCACATCAGGCGCTCAGGACCCAGACGACCTCTGCATCTTCTTCGCTGACCGACGTCCAGCAATGTTCGCCATTGCCGTCGTAATACACCGAATCGCCCGGCCCCAGCTCCAGCGGCTCATAGACCTTGGAATGCAGCAGCATGCGGCCGGAGACGACCCAGAGAAAGATCTCGGTGTCGCTGCGGGCCCAGACCGGATAATCCTCGACACCGCGGGCGGTGATGCGGGTGCGCACCGGAATCATGCGCTTGTCCTTCAGCTCGCCGCAGAGCAGGAAATTGGCGCAGGACAGAGATGTGTGCGCCTTGCCCGAATCGGCACGGCTGACCGCGCGCCGGCCAGGTGCATAGGCCGGCCGGGTCTGGGTGATCAGTTCGGTGAGTTCGACGGAAAACCCTTCGGCAATCTTCTGCAGCGTCGAAATCGTCGGCGAAAGTTCCCGCCGCTCGATCTTGGACAGGGTCGAGGCGGCGACGCCGGACAGCCGGGCGCATTCCTGCAAGGTCAGCTTGCGGGCCTTGCGCAACTCGACGATGCGGTCCGCAACAGATGCACTGCCGGATTCGGGCGAACTGACAAGAGCCTCTTTCTGGCTCATCAGGACCTGGCCACTCAGCAGCGTTGCCTGCTCATTCATCATGTTTCCCCATACTCAAGCGCGCATCCAAAATCCGTTGGAAAATCCGGCACAGGAGCCGATACTCTACAGGCCGCTCCGATGACTGTCATCCGATTGCGCCGACAGCGCAAGGTAAGCGACAGCGTCTGTGTTTTCCACCTTTGAGAGGGTAATACACGACGCGTATTATGGGAAGAAATTTTTCGTATAATAAAAATTGTTGACGAATATGGATGTTTCCCTCAATCTCATGTGACAGTCCGGCATGTCGTTGGGCGATAAAAACTGGGGAAATATCATGACCTTCTTGCGTAAGATGCGCTTTGGCGCCGTGGCTTCCATCGCCCTGATGCTTGGTGCGGCAACCGCACAGGCCGATACCGTCCGTCTGGCTCACGTCGATGGCGAAGGCGACCTGCTCAACAACACCTACTGGACCTGGTCGGAAGTGTTTTCGTCCGTGCTCGGCGCGCAGACCGCCGGAAAATTCGAAGTCGAGGTTTTCCCGAGCGGCCAGATGGGCGATCTCGAATCGCTTGCCGAACAGAATGTGCGCGGATCGCTGCAGATGGTCGGCGGCCTGAGTGCCGGTCACATCGCAGCCTATGCGCCGATCGCTTCCGTGCTCGAGATGCCCTACACATTCTCGTCGACAGCCCAGGCCCGCGAAGTCATGAATGGCTCGTTCGGCGCCTCGCTGTCCGACAAGATCGCCGAGAAATCCGGCGTCCGCATCCTGTCCTACCTGCCGTCCGCCTTCCGCAACTTCTCAAGCTCGACCAAGATGATCAAGTCGCCGGCGGACATGGTCGGGATGAAAATGCGCACGCAGCAGATCCCTATTCACGTTGAAATGGTCAAGGCGCTGGGCGCTTCGCCGACCCCGATCGCATGGGCCGAACTCTACAGTGCGCTGCAGACCGGCGTTGTCGATGGACAGGAAAATGCGCCCTACACGATGCTGATGGCGAACCTGCAGGAAGTGCAGAAATTCTACACACTCGATCACCACCTGATCAACATGCCGCTGATCACCATCAACGAGGAATACTGGCAGGGTCTCTCGGACGAAGACAAGCAGGCCTTTGAATATGCGGCTTCGGAAGCGACATTCGCCATGCTTGGTGTGATCACGGCCAAGGAGTCGCAGGATCTTGCCAAGATCCGGGCTGCCGGCGTGGAAATCTACCAGCCCACAGCGGCGGAGTTCCAGCAGTTCGTTGATGCTGCGCAAAAGCCGGTGGCCGATATTCTGGCCGAGCAGGTCGGGCAGGAAATCATTGACGAGCTGAAGGCAGCCGTCGCCGCCACCCAGGCGAAGTGATCAGCGGCTTACCGCTGGAACTGGATACAGGCCCCTTACGGGGGGCCTGTCCTCTTGCTCACTGCCTCGCGGGGTTACCATGCTGATTGTGCTCGGACGGATTGCCAACTCGCTGGCGTGGTTGGCCTCAACCATTGCCCGCCTTCTGCTCATCATCATCGCGGCCGTGCTGTTCGTGCAGGTCGTGCTGCGCTACGGCTTCGGATTCTCGCTGCCCTGGCCCGAAGAAGCGGCCCGCTATCTGATGATCTGGGTCGTCATGCTGGCCGGCAGCCTGCTGGTCAAGGATGATCAGCTCGTCCGGGTCGATTTCTTCGACGGATTCTGGCCCCAGCGGCTGATCGGCTACCGCAACGCCTTTTTTCGGCTGCTGCTCGTCGGCCTTCTGGGCATTCTCGTCTGGAAGGGCCTGGACAATGCGCTTTTCGGCATGCGCCGCCAGTCGGTCACCATCGGCATTTCATTCTTCTGGATTTACCTGGCAATCCCCGTCGGGGCGGGCCTGATGATGTTCCAGATGCTGGTCCTCGCCATTCGCGAGGCGATCCACGGCCCCGTCAATAGTGGCCCTTCAATCCTGAATTCGGAGATCTGAGCCTTGGATCAACCTCTCCTCGTCATCATCGGTCTGCTGCTGTTCCTGATGCTGCTGGGCAGTCCGGTCATCTTTGCGATCGGCTTTGCAGCGCTTTCCTATTTCTTCATCAAGCCGGGCATGACCGGCATGCTCGATATCTATGCCCACAAGTTCTTCACCGGCATGGATGTGTTCATCTGGCTCTCGATTCCGCTGTTCATCATTGCCGGCGAGATCATGAGCGCCATCGGCATGACCGAGCGGCTTGTCAATCTCTCGCGCCTGCTGGTGGGGCGCCTGCGTGGCGGCCTCGCCTATGTGAATGTTGTCGGCTCGATGCTGTTTTCGGGTGTTTCGGGATCGGCGCTTGCCGATATCTCGGCGCTCGGCCCGGTCGAAATGAAGATGATGGAGCAGGACGGCTATGACAAGGATTTCGCCGCAGCCCTGACGGTGAGCTCGGCAATCCAGGGCCCGATCATCCCGCCGTCAATTCCGCTGATCATGTTTTCGGCGCTGACCAACACCTCGGTGGCGGCCCTGTTTCTGGCCGGCGCGGTGCCGGGCCTGATGCTCGGGCTGGGGCAGATGGCGATGATCTTCGTCCTTGCCCGGGTGCGCGGATACCATGCCAATCCGATCGCCGGCCTCAATCTGAGAATGGCGCTGGGCATTTTCTACAATGCGTTCTTTGCCATCTTCATGCCGCTGATCATCATCGGCGGGATCATTTCGGGCGTCTTCACCGCAACGGAAGCAGCCTCGGTTGCCGTCGCCTATGCGCTGCTGGTCGGCGTTCTCGCTTATCGCAATCTCACGCTCAAGGCGCTGTGGGAGATTCTCGACCGGTCGGCGCGGACTTCGGCCTCGGTCTATCTCATCGTCGGATTCGCCACGATCATTTCGTGGATCCTCGCCAATGAACGCCTGCCCACCCAGCTTTTCGATCTGGTGACGTATTACCAGCTTCAGCCCTGGTTGCTGCTCTTGTGCCTCAACCTGTTCTTCCTGCTCAATGGTCTGTGGATCGGGGACTCGGTGCAATTGCTGCTGTTTGCACCGCTGTTCACACCGATCCTGGCGGCAATGGGCGTCGACCCGGTGCATTTCGGCGTGGTGATGGTTCTCAATGTGATGATCGGCCTGATGACGCCGCCCTACGGGCTCGCGCTCTATCTCGGCTCGACCATATCCGGGGTGCCGCTGGGGCGGATCGTGGTGGCATCGCTTCCGTTCCTCGCCTCCAACCTGATCGTTCTGCTGCTGGTGACCTATGTTCCGGCGATTTCGCTCACGCTGCCGCGGCTTTTCGGCTTCCTCTAATTTTCTACACCTATCAAACAAGGACTACTCAGATGTCTCTCACCAAAGCCGATATCTCGGGCCTTTTCACCGCAATCGTCACGCCATTCGGTGCAGACAATTCGGTTGATTTCACCGTGCTCAAGGATCTGGTCAAGCGCCAGCTCAAGGCCGGTGCGACGGGCATCGTGCCGATCGGCGGAACCGGCGAATACACGGCGTTGTCGCGCAAGGAACGCGCCGACATCGTTGCGGCCTGTGTCGAAGCTGCCGGCAGTGCGCCGGTACTGCCCGGCATCCTGGCCACGGGCTATCACGACGCGCTCGACGCCGGCCATGATTTCAAGGCAGCCGGGGCTGCCGGCGTCATGCTGGTCACGCCCTATTATGCGGTGGGCCCGCAGGAAGGCATGCGCCGCTATTTCAACGACTACCGTGGCCAGATTGACCTGCCGATCCTGGCCTATGAGATCCCGCGCCGCACCAATGCATCGATTTCGGCCGAGACCTATGCCAAGCTCGCCGATGACGGGGCCATCATCGGGATGAAATATTCGAATTACGACATGCCGGAATTCATTGCCGTGCTGCGCGAGGTCGGCGACAAGCTGGCCGTCTTGTCCGGGGAAGAGCCGCTTTTTGCCGCCCATGTCGGCCTTGGCGCCGTCGGCGGCGTTCTCGCCTCCGCGACGATTTATCCCGAATTCTGGATCAAGGTGTTCCAGCTTGCCTCCAGCGGCGATCTGAAGGCGGCGCTGGCCATGCAGAACCGGATCGACCCTGTGCTCAAGGCGATCTACCGGGAAACCAATCCCGGTCCGCTCAAGCATTTCATGTCACTGGCCGGAATGGAGATGGGCGGCGTTCGCCTGCCGCTGACCGACCCTTCGGATGAAACCACGGCCCTGCTGCAGACCGCATTGGCCGGTTTTCACGATACCGAGGCTGCGTGAAACAATGATCGCCGAGGATCTGTTTGAGGAACTGTCGACGATACTCGGACCGAAGGGCCTGCTGACCGACCCCGCCGAGATGACTCCCTTCGTGACCGATTTCCGCAACCGCCGCACCGGCTCGGCGCTGGCGGTGCTGCTGCCTGCAACAACGGCCGAGGCCGCTGCCGCAGTGCGGGCGGTGACGGCGCGCAAGATCGCCATCTTCCCGCAAGGCGGCAATACCGGCCTGTGCTACGGGACGGTGCCGCAATCCGGCGTGGTGATCGGGCTCAGGCGGATGCGGGCGTTGCGGGAAACCGATGCACGCTCGGGCCTGATCAGTGTCGATGCCGGCGTGACACTTGCCGAACTGCATGCCGAAGCCGAACGGCTCGGCATGCAGTTTCCGCTCTATCTCGGCTCGGAAGGAACCGCCCAGATCGGCGGGCTGATCTCGACCAATGCCGGCGGCACCGGTGTGCTGCGCTACGGCTCGATGCGCGACCTGATCGCCGGCGTGGAAGTGGTGCTGGCCGACGGCCAGGTGGTCAATGAGATGTCGGGCCTGCGCAAGAACAATACCGGCTATTCGCTGACCCAACTTGTCGCCGGTGCTGAAGGCACGTTGGGCATCGTCACGGCGGCAGTGGTGCGCCTTGCCCCGCGCATGAACAGCCGCGCCCATGCCTGGCTCGGGCTGGAAAGCGTCGAGGCGGCGCTGGAGGTCGGCAACCGGGTGCGCGCGGCTTTTGGCAGCCAGATCGAAGCGCTGGAACTGCTGGACCGCGCCGAGGCAAACTACGTGCTGCGCCACATCCCGGGCGTCCGCATGCCGTTGTCGGACGTGCCCCTGTATTCGCTGATGATTGAACTTGCCTCTCCGGCCAGCCATGACGACCTGACGCCCCAGCTTGAAGCGGTGCTGGCAGCGGCCATGGAAGAGGGCCTGATCAGCGATGCAGTGATTGCCCAGAGCGAACAGCAGGCCCATGACATCTGGCATTTCCGCCATTCGGTCACCGAGGCGAACAAGATCAACGGGATCGGTGTCGTGCTCGACACGTCGGTGCGCCCATCGGCCATTCCGGCCTTCATCGAGGCGGCCGACCGGATCACGGCGGACCGCTTTCCCGAGGCCGAACGGGCGATCGTCGCCCATCTGGCCGACGGCAATGTGCATTACATCGTGATGTTCCCGCACGAGGTCTGGGCATCCTATCCCGACAAGCCGGCCAAGGAACTGGAGGTCGAGCATGCCATCCATGACGTGGCGGCGGCCCATGGCGGCAGCTTCTCGGCCGAACACGGAATCGGCCGCAAGCTGACGAGCGAAATGGCTCGCCTGATCGACCCGGTTCGGCTGGACGTCATGCAACGCATCAAGTCCGCGCTCGATCCTGACGGATTGATGAATCCCGGAGCATTGTTGCCTGAGGCCTAAGGCATCACGCCGCAAGGCCCGAGAGATTGCGGTCCGAAGCGGCGCGCCGTGCTCGGCTCAGGCGTTGGGACCGTTGTGGTCCGGTGTCCGGGCGAACTGTTGGATTCTGTCTTCGAGCACCGTGGCGGCTTCGGCGAAGCCTATCCGCCGGATTTTCTGATGGTCAATATAATGGCTGTAGTCGAAATAGAGCGCTGCAGACAGCGCTTCGAGCGAGGCCGGCGCGCGCCGGCCGGTAACCATCGGATTGCGGTCTCTGGTCAGTCCCCAGCCGCTGTAGAAGGGAACGCCGAAGGTGTGGACCTCGCAGCCGGCCATCAGCCCTTCAAAGCCGAGCTGGCTTGAGACGCAATAGACCTTTGCGCAGGCTTCCAGCAGCACCCAGGGATTGACCGGCTCCGGCGTCAGGCGCATCCGGCCGGTCTGCAGCGCTTGCGCGCAGCCGGGATCGGAGTGCGCAAGGGCCTCAAGGGACTGCTGCGTGAAATGACCGGCCTTGCGCCCGGCAATGGTTTCCGGATGCACCCGGATGAGGATTTCGGAACCGGGATTTTCCGCAACAGCGCTTCTGAGCATGCACAAAAAACTCTTCTCTCCCGCAAGGGCGCCGGCAATGGAGGCGTCGCCGGCTGTCTGATCGACAACCAGCACACGATCGCTCCGGTCTGCCGATTGAAGCTTGAGCGCGGAGATGTCGAAGAGGGTTGAATTGTTGTATTTCGAAAGCCGCTTGCGCCTGAGCAGGTCGATCGCCGCACGAGCCTCGTCTTCCGGCGTGGCGCTCGCCATGCGCTTGTGGACAAGGGCTTCGAGATCGCTCGGCAGCCGGGCGTCGTAATATATGCCGCTTCGGTCCAGCACCAGCGACAGCGGTTTTTCAGCATTGCCGGGGTGAACGGATCGGAGAAACCCGTCCTCGAAGGCCAGATAGGGCAGTTTCCGGAGACGGGCAATCCTGCGGCCACGAGCGGCCGTCGGCTTGTGGCCCCAGCCGGCGATGGCGTCCGACGATCCGCCAAGAAGCCCAAGACGACAGGCCTCACCTCC
This sequence comes from Hoeflea ulvae, assembly GCF_026619435.1. NCBI lineage: Bacteria > Pseudomonadati > Pseudomonadota > Alphaproteobacteria > Hyphomicrobiales > Rhizobiaceae > Hoeflea > Hoeflea ulvae. Next base: position 4,898,777 of record NZ_JAOVZQ010000001.1, on the reverse strand, counting down.
GGTGATCAATTCGATCGCCTCCTGCAACTGCCAGAGTCCCGATGTCGCCAAAGCAATTTTCATGATGTCAGTGCTCAAATGCCCAAAGGGTCGGGGATCATGGATTGCCGCGAACCTAGAGTGCTTCACGATCGGATGAAAGCGATTCCGTTTTGCGTCCGCAATGCTGCCGTCCACCACGGAAGGATTGGGCCCGCCGCGGCAAATGAGTAACGAAGCCATCTGGAAAAGCTGCAGCCGTTCCAGTACAAGGTTGCATCCGGATCTGATTGCCAACCTTGAGAGCCGCCGCTGTCGACCGGGAAGGAAGCCTTACCGGAAAATTGACATCGTTGCTCTTTCATCGCGATCCAGACTCGGATGACCGAAGTGCCCGACAAGCTTGGTTATAAGGAATGGGCAACGCAATGCGACCGGGCGATTTCTCAACTCACGACTGGATCGGTCCGGCCTCGCGCACCTTGCCGACAACCGACCTCTATTTCCTCAATGCCTGCCGGCGCTGGCTTGGCAGCCGCCCGTTCTATCCCGCGCCGATCAGGCGGGTGGGGGCGAATTCCTTCACCTGCGGTGATTCCATCATCGTCAGCCGCCGGGACAGCCCTGCTGTGGTCGAGCGGCTGCTGCGGAAGTCTTGCGGGCAGTTCTGCTATATCATCGACGACGATCTGTGGGCGCTTGATGACGACACCAGCCTGCCGGTTGCCTACCGGCAGCGGCTGATCACCCTGCGCGACGGCCAGCACCGGCGCCTGACCGAGCGCGCCGACACGATCATCGTGTCGTCCTCGGTGCTTGCCGATGTCTACCGGGACCGCGGACACAGGGTCGTACAACTTGATCCATTCTGGTCGGAAGCCCTGGCCGACGGCAGCCATTTCGACCCATTGGCGGACGGGGCGCCGCTGGAAGTGGGCTATCTCGGGAGCTCGAGCCATGCCTCGGATCGCGGTTTCGTGCTGCAGGTGTTCGAGGAGCTGGCCGCACGGGATCTCAATCTGCGGCTGACGATCATCGGCACCGCGGACGTGCCGGCCCATCTCAGGAAACATCCGAAACTGCAGATCCTAAAGCACCTGCCATGGCCGTTGTACCGGAAACGGCTCGCCAGGCAGCGCTTTCACGTTCTGCTTTATCCAAGCCTGCCGACGGCATTCAACAAAGCCCGTTCGTTCAACAAGCTGATCGAGCATGCCGTTGCCGGCGGAGTCGGAATCTACAGCGACAGCTGGAATTTCGCGCAGGACATTGAGGCCAACAAGGCCGGATTCCTGTTGGAGAACACGGTTGAGCACTGGGCGGATTTTCTGGGCGCGATCGACCGGACGGGTCTCAAGGCCAGCAGCAATTCGACGCTGGCCTATACGCGCGAGCTGAACCTGACCAGCCGGTCGAAACAGCTCGAATTCTGGAAAAAGACACTGAAGCTTTCATAGGCCGGCCACCGGTGGTTTTCCCCGCGCAGCGCTCAGATACCCAGCTTCCTGCCGATCCAGGAGAGCTCGCGCCAAAGGGTCGTCACCCAGTGATGCCTGCGATCACCGCGCTGACGCACCAGCGTCTCGATCAGGCGTTCAGCTGTGCAGGGACGCATGCTCAACGGTTCGATATAGCGGCAATAGGCCACCAGGGTGATGTAGACCAGTTCGTCGAGGCTGCGGGAGCGGGTGCGCCGCGCCAGCGAAACCATGTCTTCGGTCAGCCCCCAACCGGCATAGAACGGGGTGCCGTGGGTGACGACATGCTTGCCGCGCAGCAAGGCCTCGAATCCAGAAAGAGACGAGATCGTTTCGATGCTCGTGCACTGATCGATGAGATCAATGATATCGGCATCGCGCACCACACGATTTGCATAGGTCAGCGCCAGTTGCTCCGGCACTGCGCCCTTGCGCAGGCGCTTGTCGACATCGGGATGCGGCTTGTAGATGATATAGGCATCGGGATTTCGGGCGCGCACGGCCTGGAGCAGAGATGCGTTGACGGTGTCGTGGCTGGAGCAGTCGACCGTTGTCGAAACCGTTTTCAGAATGGCCGCGTCATCGCCGACCTGTCCGGGCACCAGAATGGCCTTCCGCCCTGCCGGGAAAAAACGCTCCGCCCGGATCCGGCCGACATTGTATTTCGACAGCCGCGCTTCAACGATCAGCCGGCGCAGCTCAGCGCCGCGCCTGATCTGCGCCTCGTCCAGATCGAGCTCTTCGAGCATGACCTCGATGTCACTGGGGCGCGAGGCATCGTAATAGATTCCGCGCGAATCGAAGGTCAGTGATGCGCCGCGGGCAAGGCCCGCACCCAGGCCGACCGAGCGCAGGAAGCCGTCCTCGATGCGGGTCAGGGAGAGATTTGATTGCCGGCACAGCGTTTCAAATTCCGGTGTGGTTCTGGCTGCCCATGAATAGATCCTGCCGCCCTGTGTTTGCGCGAGGCGGATTGCGTCGGTCTCTGTTTCGACAAAATCCGGCGTCCCGCCTGCACCGGTGAGAAATGCCCTGATCGAGGGATGATTCCACCATTGGACCCCGAGGCAGATGGCCTTTTGGCTGTTGGCCGCGTGGTGGTCCTTCAGAAGTGCTTGCTGCGCCTGTGCCGCGTCCTGATCGATTGGCGTTCCGTCATAGGCATCGAGCCAGATGGTCTGGATGAGTGTGTCCGGTGCAGTGCTGTTACGAACCGCAAGGGCCGAGACGGGCTGCCCGGGCGTTTCGGCGCGGTGACCTCCGTCATGCAGGGGTGAAACCAGCAGCACCGGAAGGTTCCGGCGCCGGGCGTAGCGCTCGGCATGCCACTGCTCGGCGGGGTCGTCGGAGGTGACCACGATCTCGGGCCGGCTGACGGACCAGCGGCCTGAAAAGCGCAGGCCAAGCGCAGTGGCGATGGTTTTGGTCCGGGGCCGAAGCCTCTGCGACAGCAGGACGGCGGGCTGTTTTTGCCCGGGCGCTGCCGGCCGGCGGGCGCTCACGATCGGTCACCCAACGTGGGGCTGTCCGCGATCTGATGTGGAGAATCGGTGAGGGTGTCAGACACGTTGAACTGGCTCATTTTAGAGGGGTCGTTCGACCATGATGCGAACTGTTCCCAAGCCCGTTGTCAGCGCAGATCGTGCCATGAAGCCGCCCGCTTAGGCAAGGGGCATGAGAAGCGGCCGCCAGAGCCTGCCGGGCTCTCGCCAGGGTTCGATCGGCGGAACGACCGGTCCATCTATGCGCGCCGGCTCAGGCCTTTTCGGGCGAGACTGTCGAGGCGCGGATGAGCAGGCCGGGGTCGAGAACGGTCTGACGGTGGCTCTTCCCATCCTCCTCATCCGACAACAGCTCGAGGATGCGCCCGGCCGACAAAAGGCCGATCTGGTAGCAATGCGGATCCACGCTTGTGATCGGGGGGACGCAGATGTCGGAGATTTCATAGGCGCCGAAACCGGCGACAGCCATTTCGCCCGGCACCTCGATGCCGAGGCGCTGGCATTCGGTCAGGGCGCCGTAGGCGACGAGATCGGAGACGCAGACCACGGCCTCGGTGTCGGGCCATTTCGCCATCAGCCGCGCCAGCGCGTCTGCCCCCTCGCGCATGGAGATCGGTGGCGGACCGATCTCGGCAAGCCGGGTCGCATCGAGCTTCAGCTCCTGCATGGTCCGGACAAAGCCGCGGCGGCGGTCAAATCCTCTGGTGTCGCGGCTGGTGTCGCCGCCGAGAAAGGCGATCTTGCTGCGGCCCGTGCTGACCAGATGTCTGACAATCATGGCCGAGGCTTCTGCATTGGAAAAGCCGACAACCGAATCGATCGGGTCCGGCGGCAAGTCCCAAGTCTCGATGACCGGTATCCCGGCATTTTCGAGCATGGCGCGGCATTTTCCTGTGTGCTTGCCGCCGGTGACCACGATGGCCTCGGGACGGCGGGTGAGCAATTGGCGCACCAGCCGTTCTTCTTCCTCCAGACTGTAGTTGGTGTAGCCAAGCAGCACCTGCAGTCCCTTGTCGAGCAGGCCGTCGGTCAGTCCCCGCACCGTGTCGGCGAAATTGGCATTGTTGATGGAAGGGATGGTGACTGCAACAAAGCCGGTCTTGCGTGATGACAGGCCTGACGCCATGCTGTCCATGACATAGCCGAGCCGGTCGGCCGCAAGCAGAATGGCCCTGCGGGTTTCGTCATTGACATAGGCGTCGGACTTGAATGCCCGTGACACGGTCATCGGCGAGACGCCGGCCTCGCGGGCGACATCGGCCATGGTCGGCGGTTTTCTTGCTGATTTCATGCTCGTGATCCGGAGGGTGACGCAGCCACAGCCGTGCGGGAGGGATCGCAAAATCCGGAGCATTGCGCTCCGGATTTCTCAGTCACGCACCTGGCTCAGAGCGGGAAGGAATTGGCCAGCGTGACATGGTGGTGAATGCGGCCGTCGAAGCATGCCGCAACGATTTCCCCGGTGACCTCGCGCGATCGTGCCCGGGCAGGGCTTTGCAAGGCCTGCTCCATGGCTGCCCGATCGGGGTAACTGATGGCGAGGATCAGCGGAAATTCCGGGGCGCCTTCGTCGCGTTCCTCGCCGAACATGACGCGGACTTCCTGCGCGCCGGCAAATTGTTTCCACAATGGCACGAGACGGTCCATGACCGCGGAACGGAAGGCGTCAGTCTTGCCGGGTTTGACCGAGCCTTCGAAAAGGGCGTAGCGGGTGATCATGTGAAGTGTTCCTTGTTGGGGCCTTTGAAATATTCCATCACGGCGGCCTGGTCTTCGCCGCCCAGGCCGGCAGCCGTCAGCATCCGGTGAATTTCGGCGCAGAGGGCTGTCATCGGCATTGATGTGTGGCTGGTGCGCGCCAGATCCAGCGCGCCGTTGAGATCCTTGACCATGTTGTCGATCCGGCCGGTGCGGCGGTAATCCTTGCTGACGAAACGTGGCATGTATTCCTGCAGGATGGCGCTGTCGGCGCGGCCGCCCTTGAGCGCCAGCGGAATTTTTGCTGCATCGACACCGGCATCCAGTGCCAGCTGAGTGGCTTCGGCAACGGCCAGGAAGCCGAGCCCGCACAGCACCTGGTTGATCAGCTTGGTGGTCTGTCCGGCGCCGCTGGGACCCATATGGGTGTAATTGCTGGCGACATGGCGCAGCACCTTGTGAGCCTGCTGGACATCATCTGCATCGCCGCCGGCCATCAGGGTCAGCTCGCCGACACGCGCTTTCGGGGCGCCGCCTGACAGCGGGGAATCGACCCAGCGCAGGCCCTTGTCGCGGGCGTCCTGGCTCAGTTGCCGTGTCGCCACCGGATCGATCGAGGACATGTCGATGATGATGGTGCCGGGTCTTGCGCCTTCGGCCACGCCTGCCGCGCCAAACACGGCGCGTCTTACGATTTCGGCGGAGTTGAGGCTGGTGACGACATAGTCGGATCGGGCTGCCGCCTCGGCGGCGGAAGCCGCGGCGGTGGCGCCCTTGGCAACCAGGTCCGCCACCTTGTCAGCGTCGAGATCGAAGACCGCGAGGCTGTTTCCGGTCTCCAGCAGCCGCGTGCCGATTGCGCTGCCCATGGCGCCGGCCCCGATCAGGGCTATGGTTTCAGTCAAATTGGTGTCCTCCAGAATGGCGTGCCGCGGCGGCGATGATGGCCTTGAGCGGCTGGTCGATGTCGATGGATATCGAGGCTTCGTCGGTTGCGGGTGGTTCGAGCGCCGCAAACTGGCTGTCGAGCAGTGTCAGCGGCATGAAATGGTTCTTGCGTTGCTGCATGCGCCTGCTGATCACATCCCGGCTTCCGGTGAGGTGAATGAATGTCACCGCACCGCCGCAGTGATGCCGGATCCTGTCGCGATAGCTGCGCTTGAGCGCCGAACAGCCGATGATTAGAGGCTCGGCGCTGCTACCGAATTGCCGGCCGATGGCTTCGAGCCAGGGCCAGCGATCCTCGTCGGTCAGCGGAGTGCCGGCCGACATCTTGTCGACATTGGCTTTCGGGTGCAGGGCGTCGCCGTCGATGAACCGGGTTCCGGTCAGCTGTGACAGGCCCTCACCGACGCTGGTCTTGCCGCAGCCGGCCACGCCCATGATGACAAAGTGACGTGCCATCTCAGAGCGAGGCCGTGATGCCGCCATCGACATAGAGCGTATGGCCATTGACGAAGGACGAGGCCCTGGAGGACAGGAAAATGCAGGCGCCGACGAGTTCCTCGACATTGCCCCAGCGGCCCGCCGGGGTGCGCTTTTCAAGCCAGCCGCTGAATTCCGGATCGGCAACCAGTGCGGCATTGAGCGGCGTGTCGAAATAGCCCGGTGCGATGGCGTTGCATTGCAGGCCATGCCTGGCCCAGTCGGTCGCCATGCCCTTGGTCAGATTGGCAACAGCGCCCTTTGTCGCCGTGTAGGGGGCGATTCCCGGGCGCGCCAGTGCGGTCTGCACCGAGGCGATATTGATGATCTTTCCGGCACCACGGCCGATCATGTGCCGGGCGACGGCCTGGCCGACATTGAAAACCGAGCTGACATTGGTGCGCAGCAGATGCTCGAAGGCATCAGCTGGAAAATCCTCAAGCGGCGCACGATGCTGCATGCCGGCATTGTTGACGCAGATGTCGATGGCCCCGACGGAGGCTTCGAATCCATCCACGGCGGCGCGGGCGGCAGCGTGATCGGTGACATCGAAGGCGAGCTGATGGATGGTTGCACCCGTCTCGGCCAGCCGCGACGCCGCATCGGCCAGTTTGCTCTCGTTGCGGCCATTGAGCACCAGCGTCGTCCCGGCCCCGGCAAGACCTGCGGCAAGCGCGTAGCCGATGCCCTGGGAAGAGCCGGTGATAAGCGCCGTGCGGCCGCTCAGGTCAAACAGGTCGTGGTCCGCCATGACGAAGTCCTTGCTCAAATAGATGTCCAGAAGTCGGGCGAAGGTTATGTGTTAGCGATAACACAGTCAAGTTCGATTTCGTCCCAATGAGCGAAAGCGATATTTGGGATCGGTGGCCAGTGGCTGCAATTTGCAAGAGGTTTTACAACGCGGGCGGGCTTCGGCCATGCAATCTGAAGGTGCGCCTGAGGTGCGGGCGCAATCGTATCCTGTAGCAAAATTGCCACATTGCCGCCATGTTATTCGCCGCGCGGATTTCGCCGGAAGCTTAAAAAATGTTAAAATTTCCTTATAATTACAATGATCTAAGGCAGCGTCACGCCGTCCTTGGCCTGGCTGCTGGGGATTTTTTGCCTCCCCTCCATTGGGCAGGCACTTTACTTGACCAAATCGGTCAACTATTGGGTAGGCATAGTAGCCAGCCAGCGTTCCCCGGTAAGGATTGTGAGCCAGCCAACCCGTCTCTCCCCGCGGAAAATCCGTTCGGGAGGCTCACAAACCTTTGTACATTCTAAATTGGGGGATGGGACATGAAAGTCTCGCTCAGAGGCGCGCCGGTTACCGGTAGTCGTAAAAATTCGCACTCGCAGATCACGGACATGTTGAGCGCCACTGTGGCAGCAGCCTGCTTTGTGGCCGCGGGAACGCATCACGCGCTGGCGCAGGACGGCGAGACCATCGTTCTTCCCACCGTGGAAGTCGAAACCACACAGCAGACAGAGCCGACCGCGGCGACTGAAGCTGCGCGCCAGGAAGCTGCCGCCGCACGCCGGCGTGCCGAGCAGCGTGCCGCTGCAGCCCGGGCCCAGCGCCAGGCAGATGCGGCTGCCGCGCGCGCCGCAGCGCTTGAAGAAGCCAATCAGCTTGCCGAAGCCGAAGCCCAGGCGGCAGCTGCTGCTGCGGCAAAGGCCAAGGAAATCGCACGGGGCAACCCCTATGCGGATCCGGATGCCCCGTTCAAGAGCGACCGGCTGGCCAATTCGCGGCTTCCCGGCAGCATCGCCGATACGCCGCGCACCGTCACCGCGATCGGCAAGGAGGTTCTCGAAACCACCGGCATGACATCGGTTCGCGAAATCGCCCGGACCACACCCGGCATCTCGCTGGGCTTCGGCGAAGGCGGCAGCGCGTTCGGCGACAACATCTATATCCGTGGCTTCAAGGCCAATAACGACCTTTATGTCGACGGCGTCCGCGATTCCGGCATCAGCGTGCACGAGACCTTCAACACCGAGCAGATTGAAGTGATCAAGGGTCCGGCCGGAACAATCGGCGGCCGCGGAACCACCGGTGGTGCGCTGGATATCGTGACCAAAAAGGCCAAGGATATTTCCTTCTACGAAGCCTCCACGACCTTCACCAGCGCCAACACCAAGCGTGCCACGATTGACTTCAACCATGTTCTCAACGAGCAGGTTCAGGTCCGCATCAACGCGCTGCTTCAGGATGGCGAAGTTGCCGGCCGGGACAATGTCGAAGACGATCGCCGCGGTTTTGCGGCTGCAGCGACCATCAAGCCGTCTGACCGGTTCACGATCGAGGCCGATGTCGCGCACACGGTCATCAAGCAGACACCGGACTGGGGTATTCCCTATCTGTCGGACAATGGCGGACCGGTGACCGAATATGGTGTCGACCGCAACACATTCTACGGCGTGGTCGGGCGCGACTATCAGGACGTGACCCAGACCGTCGGCACGATCAAGACGGTGTATGAGCTGACCGACAGCCTCAAGCTCAGCAATACGGCGCGCTACTCCCAGTCGGTCAATGACTATGTGCTGACCGCACCGAGCAGCCTGATCACCAACGGGTCGAGCAACATCAATGACTGGCAGGTGTCGCTCAGCTTCAAGAGCAAGTACCAGGAAACCGACGTGTTCTCCGATGTGCTTGAATTGTCGGGTGAAAGCTCGCTGGGCGGGGTCGCGCATACCTATGTGGCGGGACTGAGCTACAGCGATGAGAAGGTCAGCGCCAGCAGCTATCAGAACCTGCAGAGCGAGGACTATCTGCCGCCGGCCGGACAGCGCGGCTGTACCGTGACCGCGGTCAATCCGAACCCGATCGCCGAAGGCTGCTGGGCCGGGGAAGCTCCGGTGCGGGGCGATTCCGTGACCACCACCCGGGTGCGCACGACATCGCTTTATGCACTCGACACCATCGAGCTGAACGAGCAGTGGCTGATCAATGGCGGGGTCCGCGTGGACTTCTATGACAACCAGCGCAGCTCCGGAAACTCCGATCTGGCGCGCAAGGACACGCTGTTCAACTGGAATGCCGGCGTCACCTACAAGCCATGGGAATCCACCAGCTTCTACGCTGCAGTCGCCAGTTCCTCGAACCCGTCCGGGCAGGAAATCGCTGCCGGCGGCAGCTTCTACGGCGGACTTGATGACGGTGGCACGGTTCTGGCTCCGGAACGCAACATGTCCTACGAGACCGGCGTCAAATACGAATACAATGACAATCTGCTGCTGACGGCTGCTGTCTTCCACACGGTCAAGTCCGATGCCCGTGAAGACTATGATCCCGATGGCCGCGGCGGTCCGGCTCCGACACAGTATCTCGACACGCTGAAATACAGCATGACGGGCATCGAGGTCGGCGTGTCGGGCAATCTGACCGACCGGATCAGCCTGTTCGGCGGCGCCGTGCTGATGGACAGCAAGATCGTGGACAGCATCAGCTCCGATGATATCGGCAAGGACATTGCCAATATCGCTCATCAGCAGTTCAGTCTTCTGGGAACCTACCAGTTCAATGACAAGCTGACACTGGGCGCAAGGGTAACCTATGCCGGCGGACGGAAGCTCGGAAGCGTGGCGGCAAACGGCAATACCCTGCCTGACTACACGACCTTCGACCTGCTGGCGAAGTACGAGTTTTCGGAACATGCGGAATTGCAGTTCAACGTCACCAATGTGGCCGATGAAACCTACTACGACACCGCCTACCGCTCCGGTTCGCCATTCACCTATGTGGCGCCGGGCCGCGAGTTTTCGCTCAACCTGAAAGCCAAGTTCTAAGGCTTGATACGACACAACGTTCCGGGCGGGTCACCGTCCGGAACGCCTATCATGGGATAAGCCAGATGTTGATCACGATCCCCGACGTCCTGAGCAAGGATGAAGTGCGGCACTTCCGGCAGGTGCTTGACGCGGCCGAGTGGGAGTCAGGCGCAAAGACCGCCGGCGTCCAGTCGGAGGAGGTCAAGCGGAACCAGCAATTGCCGGTGACGAGCGATGCTGCCCACAAGCTTGGTCAATTTCTGCTGCAGAAACTCTCTGCCACCCCGCTGTTTCTGTCAGCGGCGCTGCCGCTGAAAATCCTGCCGCCGATGTTCAACCGCTATGAGACGCAGGAAACCTTCGGGGTCCATGTCGACAACGCGATCCGCCTCAATCACCTCACCCAGGAGCGGCTCAGAACCGATCTTTCGATGACGGTGTTTTTGAGCGAGCCGGACGAATATGATGGCGGCGAACTGATCGTCGAGGACCATTACGGCGCCCAGGAGGTCAAGCTGGAAGCCGGCCACATGGTGCTTTATCCGGCGACGAGCCTGCACCAGGTGGTGCCCGTCACCCGCGGCGCGAGGGTCGCCTCGTTCTTCTGGTTGCAGAGCATGATCCGGTCGGACGCGCATCGCACGATGCTGTTCGATCTTGACCAGACGATTCAGTCTCTTTCCGTGCGCCTGGGGACGGGAGACAGCGAAGTCGTCCGGCTGACCGGTATTTATCACAACCTGATCCGCACATGGGCAGAGGCCTGAGAATAATGAAGACGAAACTGATCCGATTTGGGGTGGTGACCGCACTCGTGCTGCTGGCAGGACAGGCTGTTGCGCAGGAAGCCGCAGAGAGCGCTGTCCAGGGCAATTTGCTTGGCGGCATTGTTGCAAGTCTTTCGGCCTGGCTGCATCAGGCAGGCGAAGACGAACTGAGCGCCATCGGCATGTTCATGGCCGCCGACTGGGTGGTCAAGGCGGTGATGATCTCGCTGGCCTTTGCGTCGGTACTGACCTGGATCATCTTCTTTGCCAAGACGCTTGATCTGCTGTGGCAGCGCGCCACGCTCAAGCGCAATTTTCGTCGTCTCGACGCCCATGGCAGCCTGACCGGGGTGCAGGCGCTCTTTGCCAACGGCAAGGGAATTGTCGGCCGCATGGTGCATGCCGCCCTGCGCGAGCGTGAGCGCAGCAGCGCCGGCGGGCTCGACAAGGCCGGCGTCAAGGAGCGCGTGTCTTCCGAATTGTCACGCATCGAGGCCGGGGCGGCGCGAAGCATGATGGCGGGCACCGGCATTCTCGCCAATATCGGCTCGACCGCGCCCTTTGTCGGCCTGTTCGGCACGGTCTGGGGCATCATGAACTCCTTCATTTCGATTTCCGAAAGCAACACCACCAATCTCGCTGTCGTGGCGCCGGGGATCGCCGAAGCACTGCTTGCCACCGCAATCGGGCTGGTGGCGGCAATTCCGGCGGTGATCTTCTACAATCTGATTGCGCGCGGGCTTGGCGGCTACAAGGTGATGCTTGCCGATGCGGCGGCGCTGGTCGAGCGCACGCTGTCCCGCGATCTCGATCTTGCGGGCCAAGGCGTCAGGACGGTTGCACCCGCGATGCCAAGTGCCGAGGTCACCGACCTTGCCGAGGCTGCGGAGTAAAGGCCATGGCTGGCAGGATTGCTGACGACGACGAATTGTCGGAAAACCACGACATCAACATCACGCCCTTCATCGACGTGATGCTGGTGCTCCTGATTATTTTCATGATCGCGGCGCCGCTGTCGACGGTGGATATTCCGGTCGAGCTTCCGGTAGCTGTCGCCGAACCGCCGCAACGGCCGCTCAAGCCGGTGTTCATCACCATCGCCGAGGATCTTCAGCTTTCGGTCGGCGAGACCAGCACGACCTTCGAGCGGCTTTACGTCGATGTCGGCATCGCCACACTGCAGAAGCGGGACACCCGTATCTACATACGTGCGGACAAATCCGTGCCCTATGGCGAGTTCATCCGGGTGATGAACATCCTGCGGGCCGACGGGTTCTTGAAGATCGGACTGGTGGGGCTGGATGAAAACGCCGTGCCGGACGAAGCCGGCACGGCTCCCGGCGCGGCGCAACCTTCACCTGCAACAGGGCCGCAGCCATGAGCCTGATCTACCAGCGGTCGGCTTCCGGCATCTGGTTCTGGGCATGCGCGGCGGTCGTCAGTGTCGGCCTGCATGGCGGGCTGTCCTATTTGGCCCTGCGGGATGAGCCTGTTGCGGCTGTCGAACAGCCGGTGGATGCCGGCATCACCGGGGCTATCATGTTCGACCTCTCCGACCTGATCGCGGCACCGGCGGATATGGCCGAAGACAGCGCCGAGGCGACTGAATCGGCCGAGGCACCGACCATCACCGAAAGCCCGGAAGTCGTCGATCCAGCCAAGGCGGCGGAAGAGCCGATGCTGAGCCAGATTCCCTATGATGTGGAGGATGAAAGCCTCAAATTCGGCGTGGCCAGTCCGGAACCGGTCGAGGATACCGAGGAACTCGCGCACGAGATCGCCACCGAATACAAGCCGGAGGATGTCGAGCAGGCCAGCACCACCGGTGCCCAGGAAAGTGATGCGGCGGATGCTTCGGTTGCTGCCGTTGCTGCCGAAGAAACCGCCGAAACCACCCAGGCCACGGGCGAGGGGCTGACCGCCGAACAAAAGGCCGAAGTGCGGGAATGGCAGCGCGATATCGTGCTCAGGATCAGCAAGGTGCGGAAATATCCTTCGCTGGCGCGTCAAAAGCGGATCGAAGGGGAAGTCCGGGTGCGGTTCACGCTGGATCAGTATGGGTCGATCCTGTCGTCGCAGATCGAGACCTCGTCAGGCTGGCCGGTGCTCGACGAGGCGGCCCTCGCGGTGTTCACTGAAATCGGCAAGCTGCCGACACCGCCGAGCTATCTCGAAGGCGACAGCTTCACGCTGCTGGCGCCAATCCGCTACTCGTTCCGATAGGCAATCAGGCGGTTAAGGCTGGTCCGGCCGGTAGAGGATGTCGGGGGTAATATCGTTCAACGTACGGCAACCGGTCAGCATCATGGCGATCTCGAATTCGTCATGCAGCAGACGCAGGACATGGCTGACACCGGCAGCGCCGGCGACGGCCAGGCCGGCAATCACCGGGCGGCCGACCAGCACGGCCGTCGCCCCGAGAGCCAGCGCCTTCAGGATGTCGGTGCCGCGTCGTACGCCGCCATCCATGAGCACGGGAATCGCCCCGTCACAGGCCTTGACCACCGCAGGCAGCAATCTGATGCTGGCCGGTATGGTGTCGAGAACCCTGCCGCCATGATTGGAAACGATGATGGCGCGCGCGCCGGCCAGGACCGCCTTGTGCGCATCCCCCGGATGCACAATGCCCTTGAGAATCACCGGCAGCGGCGAATTTTCGCAAAGCCATTCCACATCGGCCCATTCGGGGGCGATATGGGCGATGCGGTCAAACAGGATCGATTCGTCGTCTCCCAGCGGCGCAAATTGCGGCGGCCGCATGTTCTCCAGATTGACCGCAGAGATGTCAGCAGGCAAGCGGAAGCCGGTTCTGGTCTCGCGATCGCGCACTCCTTGCACCGGCGCGTCGATTGTCAGCACGATTGCGGTGTACCCCAGATCGGCCATCCGCTGCACAAGCCGCAGATTGTCCTCGCGCGTGGGCCGCCAGTAGAGTTGAAACCAGGTGCAGTAGGCACCGGCCCTGCGGGCCTCGGCTGCATCGACACTGCTTTGGGTGCTCAGCACCATATGGGTGCCCTGGGCGGCGGCGCCTATTGCCATTGCCGCTTCGCCATCGGGATGAACCAGTTTCTGATAGGCCACGGGGGCCACCAGAACCGGATGCGCCATTGGCTGGCCAAGCAGGGTCAGGCCGGCCGAGCCGCCGCGCATGTCGCGAAGCGCACGCGGGAGCAGTTCGATCTCCGAAAAGGCGCGCTGATTGGCCTCAAGTGTCAATTCATCCGCAGCGCCGCCAAAGAAATAGGCGGCCCGGTCCGTGCTCAGCACATGGCGCGCCCGGCTTTCATATCCGCGCAGGGTCGGCTGCAATGCTGCAGTGGTACGATCCGACATCATTTGTTGAGGATGAGTTTGCCCTGCCGGGTGATGCGCAACCGGTAGAGCGAGCCGTCATGGGATATGGCGATTTCCCGGCGATTTCGAAACAGCGCACTTGAGTCGATCGCCCCGTCCGTTGCGCCCGATCCGGCCTGGGTTTGTCGTGGCTGGACTGACGTGTCCGACTCCGGACAAGGAAGTGCTTCCGGACTTGGGGGAGGTGCATAAGGATACTCAAACCTGTGCTGGCAACCCTTTCGACCGTTGAGCGGGACGGGGTTGTCTAGAATACATGATTAAATCATTCATATTTATGTTTGCCGGAGCTGTCTACCGCTGAAGCGTGATTCCCAACAGGGATTTCGCTGATTCTGACGATGGCAGAACCTGTTCGATGGAGAGCGGTTCCGAAGATCCGCTGCCCAACCCATGTCCCGTCCCGGCGAGAACCGCGTTGACGCGCGGATGCCGATCAGCTAACAAATCCGCATTCTCAGGGCGGGGTGAAATTCCCCACCGGCGGTATAGCCCGCGAGCGCTTTCAGGGGTCTGAAAGGTCAGCAGATCCGGTGTAATTCCGGAGCCGACGGTATAGTCCGGATGGTAGAGAATGGGACGTGCGGCAACAGGTTTTCCGATCTGTTCCGAACGCTCGTGCGCTCTGGGATCTTGTCATTTATGAAAGGATCCGAGCAATGACAAAATCCCTGAAATTCGCTTTCATCAAAGCACGCTGGCACGCCGATATTGTTGACCAGGCACTGGTCGGCTTCAAGGCGCGCATCACGGAACTCGGTCTGGACGCTGATATCGTAGCGTTCGATGTGCCGGGAGCCTTCGAAATGCCGTTGCTGGCGCAGAAGCTGGCAAGAACCGGAGATTATGACGGCATCGTCGCGGCGGCACTTGTCGTTGATGGCGGCATCTACCGGCATGATTTCGTTGCCCAGGCAGTGGTGACCGGCCTGATGGAAGTCCAGCTCAAGACCGAAGTGCCGGTGTTTTCGGTCTCGCTGACCCCGCATCATTTCCAGCCGAAGGGCGAGCATGAAGCTTTCTTCACCACGCATTTCGTGCAGAAGGGCCGTGAAGCTGCCGATGCCGCGGCTCAGATCGGTGCTCTTAATGGCGAGCTCGTCGACGCCGACGCCAGGGCGGAAGCCGCCTGATCAGCCAATTGCTGACCGTCATATCAAGCCACGCGCCGTCCTGGCGCGTGGCTCTCAAGCCCAGCGCTGCGAGAGCGCGCTAGCTGCAGGCGCGCCGAATCGCGTCCTGCCATGTGGCGCGCAGTGCTGCCGCGGCTGCCGGTTCCATGGCGGGATCGAAGTGCTTGCTGCGCGTGTCCGCGCGCCAGGTGGCGCCGAGCGCACCGAAGGCCATTGCCGCGGCCCCGAGCGCGCTGACCTCCTCGACAACGGCACTTTCCACCGGACATTGCAGCAGGTCCGACTGCAACTGCATCAGAAATTCGTTTGACGAGGCCCCGCCGTCGGTGCGCAAGCCATCCAGCGTGAGGCCGACATCGGATTGCATGGCTTCGAACACATCGGCAATCTGCATGGCGATCGCCTCGAAAGTCGCCCGGGCAACATGCGCCGGCGTGGTGCCGTGGGTCATGCCTGCCACGGTGCCGGTGGCGTGGTCATTCCAGTGCGGCGCGGCCAGACCGGACAGGGCCGGCACGAATGTCACGCCGTCTGACGTGTCGACAGTCCGGGCCAGGTCCGACAGCGCACGGGCATCGCCGATGCCGAGCAGGTTTGCCATGAAGGAGGCTGCCTGAGCAGAGACCAGGATATTGCCCTCGAGTGCATAGGCGGTGCCGGACGTGTCCGTCCAGGCAATGGTGCCCGACAGCCCGTGGGCGGATGCGGTCCGCTTCGGCGTCAGCGTCATCAGGGATGAGCCGGTGCCATAGGTGGCCTTGACCGTGCCCGGCGCGCGGACACCGTGGCCGTACAGCGCGGCGTGGCTGTCGCCCATCATCGCGTGGATCGGAATGCCCGCGGGCAGGCCGGTCACCCCGGCTGCGGTCTCGCCAAAGCGCGCATCCGAGGCCAGCGGTTGCGGCAGACAGGCGGTCGGCGTGCCAAAAATTTCGGCAAGGGTTTCGCTCCATGCCAGGGTTGAGGTGTCGAACAATTGCGTGCGCGAGGCATTGGAATGGTCGGTCGCGAACACCGCGCCATCGGTCAGATTCCACAGCAGCCAGCTGTCGACCGTGCCTGCGCGCAGGCGGCCCTGCTCGGCAAGCTGCCTGGCCCCAGGGCGGTTGTTGATGATCCAGGCCAGTTTTGACGCGGGAAACATCGGATTGATGCCGAGCCCGGTGGCAAGTTCCACCGCATCATTGTGCCCTGCGGCAATCAGTGCTGCGCATTCGGGAGCGGTGCGGCGGCATTGCCACAGGATCGCCGGGCCGACAGGCTTGCCGGTCTGCGCGTCCCAGGCCACGATGGTTTCGCGCTGGTTGGAAATGGCGATGGCGTCAATGCTGCGGCCGCCGGCTTGCGCTGCGACGGCGTCCATGACGGACCGCGTGTCTTCCCAAATGGCAGTGGCCGACTGTTCGGCCCATCCCGGATGCGGATAGTCGGTGCGTGACGGCGTGGCGGCATGGGCATGGATGTGCCCGGTCTCGTCGACGATCAGCGCCTTTGTGTTGGTCGTTCCCTGATCGATTGCCAGCACCAGCATCGGGTCAGGCTCCCTTGCGGCGGATGGCGATGCGCGCCGCGCTGGCGATACCTTCCCGGCTCAGGCCGAATTCCTCGAAAAGATTGGCGATCGACCCTGTCGGCATGAAGCCCGGGAATCCGACGCGCTGAACCGGTACGGGATCAGTGGCCGAGGTGTGCTCGGCAACGGCCCCGCCGAGTCCGCCGCGATCCAGCGCTTCTTCCACGGTAACGATCGCACCGGTTTCCAGCGCTGCGGCGCTCACCGCGTCGGTGTCGAGCGGCGAAATCGTGTGCATGTTGAGCACGCGGGCGGAGACGCCTTCTTCGGCCAGGGTCTTAGCCGCCTCCAGCGCAAGATGAACCGTCGTGCCATTGGCGATGATGGTGACATCGGTGCCTGAGCGCTGCAGTTCCGCCTGGCCGGGAGTGAATGTCCGGTCCGGCAGATCCAGGGTGGGGACCTTCATCCGTGACAGGCGCAGATAGACCGGTCCGTCATGAGCTGCTGCCCATTTGACCGCTTCGGCCGTTTCCCAGGCGTCGCAGGGTGCAATCACGGTGATCGGGCCAAGCGCACGCAGCCAGGCGAAGTCCTCGATCGAGTGATGGGTGGCGCCGAGTTCGCCATAGGCGATTCCCGAGGACTGGCCGACCAGTTTGACGTTGAAGCCGGCATAGGCGACATCCGCCTTGATCTGCTCCATGGCCCGCGCGGTGAGAAAGCACGACGCAGCCGAGACGAACGGAATTCTGCCGCCATTGGCGAGACCCGCGGCGACGCCGACCATGTTCTGCTCGGCAATGCCGACATTGACGGTGCGGTCGGGAAATTTCGTCTGGAAACCGCCGAGATTGGACGAGCCGACCGAATCATTGACCACGACGACAATGCGCTCATCAGACGCGGCCAACTGTTCAAGTGTTTCGGCCCAGGCCTTGCGGCAATCGAAACCCGGGGCGGTGGTTGCTTGAGCGACGGCCATCAGACCAGTTCCTTCATTGCTTGCGCGAATTGCTCGGCATTGGGAACGCCGTGGTGCCACTTCGCCTGATCTTCCATGAATGACACACCCTTGCCCTTGACCGTATTGGCGATCACGCAGAGCGGCTTTTGGCGGTCTCCCACCGGTGCGCCGAGCGTGTCGAGCAGTTGCCCGTACTCATGTCCGTCGATCTCGACGACATGCCAGCCAAAGGCGCGGTACTTGTCGTCGAGCGGGTCGAGGCCATTGGTGTCTTCGGTGCGTGCGCCCTGTTGCAGCCGGTTGCGGTCGATGATCAGCGTCAGGTTCCTGACCTTGCGGCTGCCGGCGGTCATGGCCGCTTCCCAGTTCGACCCTTCCTGCTGTTCCCCGTCGCCGGTGAGCACATAGGTGCGATAGTCGGCCCCGGCGATCTGGCCGGAAATGGCGATGCCCAGAGCCACCGGAAAGCCATGACCCAGCGGACCGGTATTGGTTTCAACTCCCGGCAGATATTGGCGGTTGGGGTGACCGTTGAGCATCGAGTGATGCTGCATATAGGTGTCGAGCCAGTCCTGGGGGAAATATCCCGCTGCTGCAAGCGCGGTGTAGAGCGCGCCGGTGGCGTGGCCCTTGGACATTACGAAGCGGTCGCGCTCGGTCCATTCCGGACGCGCCGGGTCATAACGAAGCACGCCGAAATAGAGCGTCGCCAGCACGTCGATGGCGGAGAAATCGCCGCCGAGATGGCCCAGCTGCTTGTCATAGACCATCCTCATGGCATGCTGGCGCATCCACAGCGCCTTGTCGCGGATGAGGGTCTGGGAGTTGTCGGTTTTCAGTGCGCGGGTCATACGCCTGTCTCACTTGCGGTTTGGAAAGAAAAGCTCGGCTTCGGGCGTGCCGTTGTGGTGATAAGCGGGCCAGCCGAGATAGCGGGTGATGGCCTCGTTGACGACATCGGCATGGTGGCCGCGGACCATGGCAACATGGTGCTCGAAGCCGTTCTGGGTGACGAACCGCATCAGCTCGCGCAGCCGTTTGACACGGGTCACTGCAATGCCGCCGTCCATGCCGAAGGGATCGTCGGTGAATTCGCCTTCGCCGAGATAGGCCTTGAGCATGCCGTTGCGATCATCCGAGGAGAGCCGGAAATAGGTCATGTCGCCGGCCTGTACCTTGCCCTTGACGGCGCCGAAGCATTTCTCGCGGCCGATGACTTCGCCGAGAACGTCGAGTTCGCCGATTTCCGGCGTTTCGCCGAGAAAGCTCTTGGGGAAGTTGCCGCAATGGGTGCAGACGCATTTGTCGACATGGTCGGCGTAGTTGTTGTTCCAGTCGAGGATGGCGGCCGGCGCGCTGGAGGCCAGCGTCAGCGCATACATCGACACCGCTCCCATCACGTCGACTTCGCAGGCTGACGGCATCAGGTCCTCGCCCATCATCGACATGGTCAGGCAGGTGGCGCAGCCGAAATTGTCCTGCAGAGAGCGCCAGCACTGGATTGCCGAGGCATCGCATTCATTCTCGTTGATCCAGCGGTTGACGGCCAGTGTCCACTTCGCCTGCTTGCGCACCTGGTCTTCCCGGATATGGGCCGGAATGCGGCCGTAATTGCGAATGCGTTCCAGCCCGGTTACCAGATCGCTGTCGTCATTGCCGATGGCCTCTGCCGCTCCTATCAGCTCCGAAAGGTCGGCGGTGATGACGGTGATGCCGGATTGCTGCAGCAGTTTTTCCGAAAACCGCATCGTCTGGAACGGCGCCGTGCGTGCGCCGATGGCGCCGATGCGCGCGTTCCGGAGCCCGTAGGTGGTGCGGCAGACGCGTGCAAACCGGTCGAGGTCGCCCAGGAACTCATCACCATCGATGTCGCAGGTGTGATTGGTCGTTTCCGTGAACGGAACGCCATATTGCCAGAAATTGTTGGCAACCGAGAGCTTGCCGCAGAATGCGTCGCGCCGGGAATGCACATCCACCTTGTCGAGTTCGTCATTGGAGGCCTGGAGCAGGATCGGCACGTTGAGCTTGGTGCGGTTGATCAGTTCGGCAATCGCGATCTCGTCGCCGAAATTGGGCAGGCAGATCACCAGCCCGTCAATGCTATCGCGGTGCCTCTTGAAATATTCGGCATAGAGCTTGGCGTCCGGGATTGACTGAACGGCGCCGTTCGCGGTCGCCTCGACGGGCATGATGATTGCATCAACTCCCAGTTTTTCCAGTTGCGCCAGGATTTGCGTGCGTGCATCAATGCACGGAGCCGGGCTGAAAAAGGCGCGGCTGCCGATCACAACGCCAAGCGAAATCTTGCGGTTTACAGTCCGTATCATCTGGTCCTCCCGATACCACAATGCCGGCGCGATTGCCATCAGCCCATGATGGTGGCGGCTTTCGTATGTTTTCGAATGCTATCGAATAGCGCGCTTTGACGCAAGCATGTAAATTTTGCTGTCCCATCATCCGGGGTGTCTGACGCGGATGGCTTCGCCAAAAGTCGTCTGAACTCAAGTTATCCATTTGAAAAGAATGCCATAATGTCAGAGATGCCCGATTCCGCCGGGTTTCGAATGGTTCTGGGTTTTTGATAAAAACCGCAGCAAACGAAATAAATATTGACAACAAACAAAAATTGATGCCGAATTCCGGTCCAGAAGTTGCACCCGGAGGGGGTGCGATTTTCAAGGGAGGTTACATCATGAATATCAAGAGACGTCTGCTTATCACCGCCATGGCCATGAGCGTGTTCGGGGCTGCTTCGGGCTTTGCCGCTTCGGCTGCCACCATCGCCATCATCACGCCGAGCCATGACAACCCGTTCTTCAAGGCCGAGGCCGACGGTGCTGCGGCCAAGGCCAAGGAACTGGGCTATGACACCATGGTGCTGGTGCATGACGATGACGCCAACAAGCAATCGGAACTGTTCGATACGGTGATTGCAGCCGGGGTAGCCGCCATCATTCTCGACAATGCTGGCGCCGACGCGTCCGTCGCAGCCGTGCAGAAGGCCAAGGATGCGGGTATTCCCTCATTCCTGATCGACCGCGAAATCACCGCTACCGGCGTTGCCGTGTCGCAGATCGTGTCGAACAATTATCAGGGCGCCCAGCTCGGTGCAGAAGAGTTCGTCAAGCTGATGGGTGAAGAAGGCGAATATGCCGAGCTCGTCGGCAAGGAATCCGACACCAATGCCGGTATCCGCAGCCAGGGCTACCACGACGTCATCGACCAGTATCCGGATCTGAAGATGGTTGCTCGTCAGACGGCCAACTGGTCGCAGACCGAAGCCTATACGGTGATGGAATCGATGCTGCAGGCCAATCCCGGCATCAAGGGCGTGATTTCCGGCAACGACACCATGGCCATGGGCGCGCGCGCAGCGCTTGAGGCCGCCGGCAAGAACGACGTGATCGTGGTGGGCTTCGACGGCTCCAACGACGTGCGGGATTCGATCCTGGCCGGTGGCATCAAGGCCACCGTGCTGCAGCCCGCCTACCAGCAGGCTCAGCTGGCTGTCGAACAGGCAGACCAGTACATCAAGACCGGCTCGACCGGGCTGGATGAAAAGCAGCTGATGGATTGCGTGCTGATCAATGGCGACAACGCTGCCCAGCTCGAGACATTTGCTCTGTCCAACTAAAGCGAAGCATACTTTGCCGGGGCGCGGTGCATCCGCGCTCCGGTTTTGGTTTTGTCGCGCTGCCGGTGGATGAGTCGGCCCATGAAATGACATGCCGGCGGCTGACCGCTTGCCGTGCTGCATTTCACACCGTTACGACAGAGAGCATGATGATGCGTACACCTCTTCTCACCCTATGTGCCGTAGCCGTTTTTGCTCTGTCCGGATGCAAGCTGGTCAAGAACCCGGCCGATGGTGAACAAGCCGTGTCTGCCGGCGCAAGCGGGGACAATGTCCGGACCGAACAGCGCATCGCCGATACTTTCGAGACGCAGCTTTTGCCCTGGGTAGAGGACAAGGCGCTGGATTTTGCCGCTCTGAAAGCGGCTCTGGCGCAAGGGCTGGATGCGGCCGGGGAAGCGCATGGGAACCGCGGATCGGGGGCAGGGGCTGCCTGGAATTTCGCCGTCACTGATACGGGCACGGTTGTTTCCGCCAATCTCGAATCGCGCGCCCGTATCGCCGATCTGGACATTGACGGCGACGGCGCTGCCGATATCACCGTGCAGCTCGGTCCGGTGATCCGGGGCAATGCCTTGCGCGACTTCGCGCCCTTTTACAATTTTGACGATTTCCGTGACCAGATCGAATTCGCCAAGCTCGGCCGGGCGCTCAATGATCGCATCTCCGCCATGCTGGAATTGCCCGAGGGGGACCTGATCGGGCGCTCGATGGCCTTCATCGGTGTGGTGCCGCTGAAAAAGGCAGACGAAGCGATGATCCTGACGCCGACCCGTCTGGACGTTATGCCATGACGCTGGCGGAAGTCCCTCACGCTCACCCGGTCGGACTGACCATCCGCGGCGCCACCAAGGTCTATCCCGGCACAGTGGCGCTCAAGAATGTGGATTTCGATATCCGCATGGGTGCGGTCAATGTGCTTGTCGGTGAAAACGGCGCGGGCAAATCCACCTTGATGAAGGTCATTGCCGGGGTCGAGCCGCTCACCGAAGGCGAGATCAAGGTCGATGGCCGTCCGGTGGTGTTCCGCACCAAGGATGACGCCGTGGCCAACGGCATCGGCATCGTGTTTCAGGAGCTCAACCTGTTTCCGGACATGAGTGTCAGCGAAAACGTGTTCATGGCCAGGGAGCCGGTGCGGTTCGGGGTGGATATCGACCGCGATGCCGTGGCCGAGCGCACCCGGGTGCTGATGCAGCGGCTGGAGCAGGACATCGATCCCGACACCACGCTGGGTCTATTGCGGATCGGCCAGCAGCAAATCGTCGAGATCGCCAAAGCCCTGGCGCAGGACGCCAGGATCCTGATCCTGGATGAGCCCACTTCGGCACTGTCGGCGGCGGAAGTCGAGGTGCTGTTCCGGATCATTGACGAGCTCAAGGCGCAAGGCGTCGGGATCGTCTATATTTCCCACCGGCTGGAAGAGCTCATCCGGGTCGGAGACTACATCACCGTGCTGCGGGACGGCGAAATAACCGGATCCAGGCCGATGCAGGGTGTCGACATTCCCTGGATCGTCGAGACCATGATCGGGGGGAAGTCGAAGGACTTCTCGCAATCGCACAACCAGGAATTCGGCGCCGAAGTGTTTCGCGCCGAGGACATCACCCTGCCCAAGCTGGGTGGCGGCTTCATGGTCGAGCATGTCTCTTTGTCGGTTCGCGCCGGTGAAATTCTCGGCCTGTACGGATTGATGGGCGCCGGACGCTCCGAATTTCTCGAATGCATCATGGCGCAGCATCCCGATTCCAAGGGCCGTTTCTTTGTCGACAATGTCGAGATGAACGAAAAACATGTCGCCGGACGCATCGCGCGCGGCATCGCTCTGGTTCCCGAGGACCGCAAGCGCGACGGCCTGATCCAGATCATGTCGGTGCGCGACAACATCACCCTGTCGTCGCTGGCGCAATTCACCCACGGTATTCATCTGAGCTTGCGCGAGGAGGCGGCGCGCGCCGCGGAATATATCAAGCGCATGACCGTCAAGGTCGCCAGCCCCGCCAATCCGGTTTCATCGCTGTCGGGCGGCAACCAGCAGAAGGTGGTCATCGGCAAGGCGCTGATGACCGGACCGAAGGTGCTGTTGATGGACGAGCCCTCCCGCGGGATCGATATCGGTGCCAAGGCCGAAATCTACCAGAAGATGCGCGCGCTCGCCGCCGAGGGGATCGGCATCATTTTTGTCACGTCGGACCTCGAGGAGGTGCTGGCGTTGTCCGACCGCATCATCGTCATGGCCGACGGTCGTGTGAGCGGCGAATTCAACAAGGGCGCCGGGGCTGCCGATGTGATCGCCGCCGCCTCGCCACGCAAGAACAAGGTGAAAGTGTCATGATGTCAGCGAGTGAACATGCCGGACCGAAATCCGCATCCGGCCGGGACTGGCTTTTGCTGTTGCTCAAGGCGCGGACGCTGGTCGCGCTGTTGCTGGTCTTCGCCTTCTTCTCGCTGATGGCGCCCAACTTCCTCAGCACGGCCAACGCCATCCTGATTTCCAAGCATGTCGCGATCAATGCCTTTCTGGCCATCGGCATGACCTTTGTCATCATAACCGGCGGCATCGACCTGTCGGTCGGCTCGGTGGTGGGGCTGACCAGCATGGTCGCCGGCTGGCTGGTGCTGAACGGGATCGATATCGGCATGGGATGGTCAATCCAGTTCAACACGCTCGAGATCGCCGCAATCGTCTGCCTGGCCGGCGTGTTTGTCGGATGGATCAACGGGATCCTGATCACCAGGCTCAATGTTGCGCCGTTCATCGCCACCCTGGGGATGCTGTATGTCGCCCGCGGCGCGGCGCTGCTGTTTTCCGGCGGACGGACCTTCCCCAATCTCAACGGCAATCCCGAATACGGGTCCGACACCTTCCCCCTGATCGGCACCGGCAATTTCTTAGGCCTTCCGGTGATGATCTGGATGCTGATCGCGGTGACGCTGGGAGCGTCCTATATCGCCACGCGCACGCCGCTGGGCCGACAGATTTATGCGGTCGGCGGCAATGAACGCGGTGCTGCGCTGTCCGGCGTCCGGGTCAACCGGGTGAAGATGTTCGTCTATATGTTCGCCGGGCTGATGGCGGCGGTGGTTGGGCTGATCATCGCATCGCAACTCAGGGCCGCGCACCCGGCCACGGGGGAATTCTTCGAGCTCAACGCCATTGCCGCCGCGGTGCTGGGGGGCACATCGATGTCCGGCGGGCGGGGCCGGATTGTCGGCACCATCATCGGCGCGTTCGTCATCGGCATCCTGTCCGACGGTCTGGTCATGATGGGAGTGTCGTCCTTCTGGCAGATGGTGGTAAAGGGTCTGGTGATCATCGCGGCGGTGGTCATTGACCAGGCACAGAGCCGACTGCAGACGAAGGTGGCTCTGGCGCAGGAGATGGCGCAAAGCCGATAGGGCGGAAATCGGGATCAAATGTTGCTCTTGTAGGCGTTAGAATCTAAGTGAGTTGGTCATTCGGGTCAGGCAGTCCGATTTCAAGGAGTTAAAGCTTGCAGGAACAACCGGACACAGAACGCAACGCAAACATGGCCGGCCTGTTGTCCGAGCCTCGCCGACGTCGAATTCTCGAATGGATCGAGGAGGAGGGTTCGGCCCGCGTCCGCGATCTTTCCGCTGCGTTCCAGGTTTCTGAAGCCACGATCCGCCAGGACCTCGAGCGGCTGGAAAAGGAAGGCCATATCACCCGCGAACATGGCGGCGCCTTTCTCAATGCCATGCGCGGTCAGATGCAGGGCTTCGTGCTGCATCACCAGGTCAATATGGACAAGAAACGCAAGATCGGCGCCTATGGTGCCAATCTGGTTGCCGATGGCGAAACCCTGATTCTCGATGCCGGAACGACGACGACCGAGATCGCCACCCGACTTGGCGCGCGCAAGAATCTCACCGTCATCACCAATGCGCTCAACATCGCGGTGATCCTCGGCACCATCCCCGGATTTGCGGTACATATGCCCGGCGGCCAGTTCAAGGCGCCGACGCTGTCGCTGTCGGGGGACAAGTCGGTCGAATATTTCCGCAGCATTTTTGCCGGCAAGCTGTTCCTGGCGACAGCGGGCGTGGCGCTGGATGCGGGCCTGACCTATCCGAGCTTTGCCGACCTGCAATTGAAGGAAGCGATGATCAAGGCGGCGAGCCATGTTTATCTCGTGGCGGATTCGACCAAGATCAACCGCACCTCGTTCACCCGTCTCGGCGCGCTGGAGCTGGTGCATTCCTTCATCACCGATGACGGCATATCCGATTCCGACGCCAAGGAATTCGAGCGACGCGGCGTCGAAGTGCTGATCGCCGTATAGGACGCCGCCATAGAACGGTCAGGACAGCGGGACGCCGGTTCCCGACGGCAGGTTTTCGCGAAAGAAGATGTCCATCCGCGAGGCGCTCTGGCCATGGCCGGCCAGCATCTGGCCGGGTGGAGCGCAGAGCAGGCTGATGGCATTTGACAATATGGTGTCCGGATTGGCGTCGATGATGGCATCCATGGTGCCGTCAATCAGGAACTTGCGGGTGTCGGCCGTCAGCCCATGGCCGATGAACAACACATCACCCGCCCGGTTCAGTTCGACCAGCGCCCGGGCGATGCCGTTGGATGATCCGCCGACATTGTAGATTCCGATCAGATCCGGGTGCTGCTGCAGCAGGGACATGGCGTGGCGGTAATTCTCGCCGGCATCGTCATGACCCTCGCGCACCCCGACCACGCGCAGGTCGGGATACATCTCCTCGAGCAACGCCAGAAACCCGGCCTCGCGTTCGGAATGGGTGCGGTAATTGCGCGAGCCCGCCACCAGCGCCAGGCTTCCGCTGGTCTTCTTGCTGAAGCGGGCCAGAAGCATTGCGGCCGTCCGTCCGGCCGACTGGTTGTCGAGTCCGACAAAGCCCATTCGCGCCGGATGCGGCAGGTCGGAAACGATGGTCACCACACGGGTGCCCGCCGATGTCACTGCCTCGACCGCCTCGCGCACTTCCGGATGGTCGATCGCCATGAAGGCGATGCCATCGGCCCAGGCTGCGTGGTGGCGCAGGGCATCGGCCAGCGCACGCGCGTTGAAACTTTCGATGAAGATGCAGCGGATTGACGGCGCATCGCGGCCCTTGGCGGCAGCCCGCACCCGCAGCTTTTCACCAAGCAGCCGCAGATAGGGATTGGCGCCTGCGGGCAGCAGGAACACGATGTTGGGCGGGCGCGGCGTGGCGATCAGTTCGAATTCGCCAGCCGTGAGAAAGCCGAGATCAAGCGCGGCCTGCAGAACCCGCTCGGTGGTGCGCTGCTTGACGCCCTTGCGCCGGTTGAGCACGCGATCCACCGTTGCCATAGAGACCTTGGCCGCCGCGGCGACATCGGTCATCTGGGGCGCACGCTTGCTCGGTGCAGTCTGCTCGAACACATCAAAACCCATCATTTAATCGCGTTTGACGCCCCAAATATCTGTTCCTATCCTTCTGTCAAGCTTCGTGTTTTCGGGAGAGACGAAGTTTTTCGGAGGTGGCGTACACCTCAAAACAAATCATGGGAGGTCACTATGACAGAACGCAAATCGTTGATCCGTTCAACCGAAATCACCCGTCGCACAGCACTTGGCATGGGGCTGGGGGCCGGCGCCCTGGCGCTGATGCCGGGATTGGCGCAGGCAGCACCCTCGCTGACGCTGCGCTACGGCCACAACAACGAGCCCGCATCGGTCGCCGGCGCCCAGGCCGACTGGTTCGCCGAAGCGCTGGGCCAGTCCTCCGGTGGCGACATCGCGGTTGAGGTGTTTCCGGCGTCACAACTCGGCAAGCTGCAGGAACTGGCCGAAGCGGTCTCGCTCGGCAGCATCGCGCTGTCGCACAATACCGCTGGCGGCATCGGCTCGCTTTACGAGCCGTTTGCCGCACTCGACACGCCTTACCTCTATCGCGATGTCGACCACCTGCTGAAGGTCACCGATGTCAATTCGCCGGTGATGCAGGAACTCAATGAAGGCCTGATTGCCGCTGCCAATGTGCGCGTGATCTATGCCCATTATTTTGGCCGCCGCAACCTGACCGCCAACAAGGCCGTGTATGCACCCGCCGATCTGGCCGGCGTGAAAATCCGCGCGGTTCCGTTTCCGATCTACACCACCGCCGTCGAGGGCATGGGCGCGGTTGCTGTGCCGGTCGACTGGTCGGAAGTCCCCACCGCGCTGGCCACAGGTGTCGTCGCCGGTCAGGAAAACCCGGTCAATGTCGTCCTCTCGGTCAAGCTCTATGATGTGCAGTCGCACCTGATGCTGACGGGGCACATGTCCAATGCCGAGATGGTGGTGATGAATGAGGATGTCTGGCAGGGGCTGTCGGCCGAGCAGAAACAGGCCGTCACCACCGCGGCGGAAGAGACCCGCATCAAGGCGACCAATGCCATTCTCGACAAGGAAGAATCGGAGACCCAGGAATTGCGGGATCTCGGCATGACCGTGATCGGCGAAGACGACGGTCTGAAGCTCGAGGAATTCCGCAGCTCGGTCAAGGCGCTGGTCGATGAACGCTTCGGCGAGAAATTCGGCGACCTTTATGCCAAGATTGCCGCGGTCGCCTGATCGTCGCGGCCGGAGGATCGGGGATGCCCCGTCAACATACCAAAAGTGGCCGCGCCGCAATGGCGCGGCTGGCTGATGCGGGTACTGCAATCGGCATCGCCATGCTCGCCTTGATGGCGGCTCTGATCGCGGTGCAGGTGGTGGCGCGCAACATCTTCGATCTGGGCCTGCCCTGGGCCGATGAACTGGCGCGTTTCTGCTGCATCGGTCTGGTGTTTCTCGCTATCCCCGCATTGGTGCTCAATCACCAGATGGTGGCGGTCACCGTGGTGCCCGACATGCTGGGCGGTCGCGCCCGCCGCAGCCTGCATGTGGCGCAGGAACTGGCCACCCTGGCTTTTGCCGGTTTCACGCTTTGGGGCTTTGCCGCATTCCTGCCGCGGGCCGGCAAATTCCTGACCCCGGCAATGGGCATGCCTAACTGGGGCTATTACGCAGCGGCCTTGATCGGGACGGTTCTCATCGCATGCGCGGCCCTCTTCCGCATTGCCGACATTCTTCACGGGCCGAATCAGGCCGACAAGGACATGCTGCCATGAGCCTCATTCTCCTTGCCATCTTTCTGGCGCTGCTGGTGTGCGGCGCGCCGGTAGCGGTCTCGCTGGGGCTTTCCTCGGCGATTGTCATTGTCACCAACAATCTGCCGGTTTCGGTGCTGGCCCAGCGGGCGCTCAATGCGCTGGACAGCTCGCCCCTGCTTGCGGTGCCACTGTTCATTCTTGCCGCCAATCTCCTCAACGCCATGGGCGTCACCACCCATCTGTTCGATCTTGTGCGGCTGCTGCTTGGCCGTATCCGCGGGGCGGTGGCGCAGGTCAGCGTGCTGGTCAGCCTGATCTTCTCCGGCATTTCCGGCGCAGCACTCGCTGACATCGGGGCGCTGGGCGCGGTGCAGATCAACCAGATGAAGGCGCAGGGCTATCGCGAGGATTTCGCCGCCGGCCTGACCATTGCCGCGGCCACCATCGGTCCGATTTTTCCGCCCTCGATCCCGATCATCATCTATGCCAGCGTCGCCAATGTGTCCGCGGTCAAGCTGCTGGTGGCGGGCATCATCCCGGCGCTGCTGCTGACCGCATTGCTGATGATCCAGGTGGCGATCATGGCCCGGGTCAAGGGATTGCCGCGCGACACCGTGCGCCCGACCGTCAAGGCTGTTGCCACCAAGTTCGTCATTTCCTTCCCCGCGCTGATGGCGCCGGTGCTGCTGATCGGCGGTTTGCTGAGCGGCTATTTCGGCCCCACCGAAGTGGCGGGCGTCACCGTCGCCTATGCCTGCCTGATCGGTGTCTTCATCTATCGCAGCCTGACCATGACCAAGATGATCGCCTGTCTCAGGGAAACCGTAGAGTCGACCGCCAATATCCTGTTCATCGTGTCGGCGGCGGCCCTGTTTGCCTGGGTACTGACGCTTGACCGGGTGCCGATGATTGCCAGCCAGATCCTGCTCAGCCTGACCGATGATCCCTTCATGCTGCTGCTGCTGGTCAATATCTTGCTGCTGGTTGTCGGCATGGTGCTGGAATCCATTGCCGCCATCCTGATCATCGCGCCAATCATCGCGCCGGCGCTGACCCTGGCCGGTGTCGATCCGCTGCAGCTTGGCATCGTCTTCGTGCTCAACCTGATGATCGGCCTGCTGACGCCGCCGGTGGGGATGAGCCTGTTCATGGTTTCCATCGTCACCAGGATCCCGGTGCCGGTTGTCATTCGCGGCGTGCTGCCCTTCCTGGTGCCGCTGCTTCTCGCGCTGATTGTTGTCTCGGCCGTTCCGGCCCTTTCAACCTGGCTTCCCAATTATCTTTTGAAATGAGGCAGACATGAGCAGGTTTCTCGGACCTATCAGGCAACTGGGATATGTTGTCGACGACATCGAAGCGGGCATGGATCACTGGTCGCGGGTGATGGGCGTAGGCCCCTGGTTCTACAATCCGCGGGTGCCGATCGAGGACTACCGTTTCGAAGGCAAGTCCTATGATGTGCACAATTCGGTGGCGCTGGCCAATTCCGGCTATGTCCAGGTCGAGCTGATCCAGACCCGCAACGACGCGCCGTCAATGTATCGCGACTTCATGCGCGCTGGTAATCGCGGGCTGCAGCATGTGGCCTATTGGACCGAAAATTTTGATGCCGATCTGGCGCGCATGCTCGGCGAGGGCTTTACCGAGAAGATGAGCGGCTGCGTCGGCAAGAATGGCCGTTTCACCTATTTCGCCGAGGAGGCGCATCCGGGAACGGTGATTGAGCTGTCTGAAGTGGTGGGACCGAAAGGGCGGATGTTCGACCTGATTCGTGCCGCATCCGAAAACTGGGATGGCAGCGATCCGGTGCGGCCCTTCCCCGACCTGGCGACGATCTGAGCCCGGCATGAACAACGAGAACATCGAGGCCAGCTACATTGTCGAGACGCCGATGGATCCGGCCCGCGTCGCGGCCGCGATGGCGGGCGAGCAGTCGAGCGGCACATTTGTCCGGGTTGCCGGCGAGACCGACGAGCTGCGCAGCCGTGCCGCTGCCGAAGTGCTCGAGGTCACCGAACTTGATCCGGTGGAAGAGCCGAGCCTGGAAAGCGCCTATCTCGAACGGAAGGCCGTCTTCGGGCCCTATCGCCGGGCGCGGGTCCGGATCGCCTTTCCTGTTGCCAATATCGGCAGCAACCTGCCGACCCTGGCAGCCACCGTTGCGGGCAATCTCTATGACATCGGCGAGATCACCGGCCTCAAGCTGCTTTCGCTCCGTATCCCGCAAGCCTACCGGTCGCGCTATCAGATGCCGTCAATGGGGATCGCCGGCACCCGCGCCCGGCTCGGCGTTATGGACCGGCCGCTGTTCGGCACCATCATCAAGCCCAATGTCGGCCTGCGGTCCGACGAGATCGCCGATCTGGTGGAAACGCTCTGCGAAGCCGGGGTCGACTTCATCAAGGATGACGAGGTCTGCGCCAATCCCGACCACGCGCCGATTGCCGAGCGGGTGCCTGCCGTGATGGCGCGGATCCGGGCCTATCGCGATCGCAGCGGCCGAGATGTAATGATGGCCTTCAACATTACCGATGAAACCGATGCGATGCGCCGCCATGCCGACCTGGTCAGGGCGGAGGGCGGTTCCTGCGTCATGGCCAGCCTCAACTGGTGCGGGTTGTCGGGCATGGAGACCGTTCGTGACCACACCGATCTGGCAATCCACGGCCATCGCAACGGCTTTGGCGCGATGTCGCGGCATCCGCTGCTCGGGATGGCCTTTGACGCCTATCAGGCACTGTACCGTCTGGCAGGCGTCGACCATATGCATGTGCATGGCATCGGCGGCAAATTCGTCGATGCGGCTGACGAGGTCGAGGCCGCAGCCCGGCGCTGCATTGCGCCGCTCGCCTTCGATGGTGCCGGATCTGATGATCGCGTGATGCCGGCCTTTTCATCCGGCCAATGGGCCGGCACCTTGCCCCGCACATATCAAGCGGTCGCAAGCTCCGATTTCCTGTTCATGGCGGGCG
>NZ_JAOVZQ010000001.1:0-2500 GCF_026619435.1 Hoeflea ulvae | reverse complement strand
TGAGACTCCCAAAACAACCAGGATGTTGGCTTAGAAGCAGCCATCATTTAAAGAAAGCGTAACAGCTCACTGGTCTAATTAAGGGGTCTTGCGCCGAAAATGTACCGGGGCTAAAGCCATGCACCGAAGCTGAGGATGTGCAGTTTACTGCACGTGGTAGCGGAGCGTTCTGTAAGTCTGTGAAGGGAGACCCGTGAGGGCTCCTGGAGATATCAGAAGTGCGAATGTTGACATGAGTAACGATAAAGGGAGTGAGAGACTCCCTCGCCGAAAGACCAAGGGTTCCTGCTTAAAGTTAATCTGAGCAGGGTGAGCCGGCCCCTAAGGCGAGGCCGAAAGGCGTAGTCGATGGGAACCACGTTAATATTCGTGGGCCTGGTGGTAGTGACGGATCTCGTGTGTTGTATCTCCTTACTGGATTGGAGGTGCAGCGAAGAGGTTCCAGGAAATAGCTCCACCGTATAGACCGTACCCGAAACCGACACAGGTGGTCAGGTAGAGAATACCAAGGCGCTTGAGAGAACTGCGTTGAAGGAACTCGGCAAATTGCACGCGTAACTTCGGAAGAAGCGTGACCCTTTTTTACGCAAGTGGAAGAGGGTGGCACAGACCAGGGGGTAGCGACTGTTTATCAAAAACACAGGGCTCTGCGAAGTCGCAAGACGACGTATAGGGCCTGACGCCTGCCCGGTGCTGGAAGGTTAAGAGGAGAGGTGCAAGCTTTGAATCGAAGCCCCAGTAAACGGCGGCCGTAACTATAACGGTCCTAAGGTAGCGAAATTCCTTGTCGGGTAAGTTCCGACCTGCACGAATGGCGTAACGACTTCCCCGCTGTCTCCAACGCAGACTCAGTGAAATTGAATTCCCCGTGAAGATGCGGGGTTCCTGCGGTCAGACGGAAAGACCCCGTGCACCTTTACTATAGCTTTACACTGGCATTCGCCAAGGCATGTGTAGGATAGGTGGTAGGCTTTGAAGCGTGGGCGCCAGCTCGCGTGGAGCCATCCTTGAAATACCACCCTTATCTTCGTGGATGTCTAACCGCGGTCCGTTATCCGGATCCGGGACAGTGTATGGTGGGTAGTTTGACTGGGGCGGTCGCCTCCGAAAGAGTAACGGAGGCGCGCGATGGTAGGCTCAGACCGGTCGGAAATCGGTCGTCGAGTGCAATGGCATAAGCCTGCCTGACTGCGAGACTGACAAGTCGAGCAGAGACGAAAGTCGGTCATAGTGATCCGGTGGTCCCGCGTGGAAGGGCCATCGCTCAACGGATAAAAGGTACGCCGGGGATAACAGGCTGATGACCCCCAAGAGTCCATATCGACGGGGTTGTTTGGCACCTCGATGTCGGCTCATCGCATCCTGGGGCTGGAGCAGGTCCCAAGGGTTTGGCTGTTCGCCAATTAAAGCGGTACGTGAGCTGGGTTCAGAACGTCGTGAGACAGTTCGGTCCCTATCTGCCGTGGGTGTAGGAATATTGATGGGATCTGTCCCTAGTACGAGAGGACCGGGATGGACGTATCTCTGGTGGACCTGTTGTCGTGCCAACGGCATAGCAGGGTAGCTATATACGGAATGGATAACCGCTGAAAGCATCTAAGCGGGAAACCAACCCAAAAACGAGTATTCCCTGAGAGTCGTGGAAGACTACCACGTTGATAGGCTGGGTGTGGAAGCGCGGTAACGTGTGAAGCTTACCAGTACTAATAGCTCGATCGGCTTGATTGTTCTCATTGCTTGTGCTCATCGAACACAGTTCGATGTAGTTGTTTTGTCCTCACGGATGAGCGGCGCAATAGCGCCTATCCTCCGGACGGGGCGGCCAATAATGGCCGACGCGCAGTCGCGCTTTCGAAGCTTACGCTTCGCAAGGGCAAGTGCCCGTCGTCAATCATTTGGCGCGCCGCGCAGGGCTTCGGCCCGTGAGCGAAACGAAGACGTGTTCTTAAGACAAAAGGGTTTAGCCACCCGCCAGCTTCTCATACAGTTTACTGATGTGTTCCATTCGCGTGGAACATGGTCAGCCATGGCGGGTAACCGTCCTGGCCAGTAAGCATGTTGCGCTTTGCCGACCTGGTGGTTATGGCGGGGCGGCTGCACCCGTTCCCATTCCGAACACGGCCGTGAAACGCCCCAGCGCCGATGGTACTTCGTCTTAAGACGCGGGAGAGTAGGTCGCTGCCAGGTCTGCAAATCGCAACATTCATCTTCTCCTTTACGAAAATTGGACCAGCCGCGGGTCGCAAATCGCGGCCCGTTTTTGCTTTTATCGCCCCAGGCACACTAAGCTTGAGGCGCGGGGTCGAGCAGCCCCGCCGGACCACAGAGGCATAGCCTCGAGGACCGGCAAACAAAAGACCGGGCATGCCCCGGACGCTCAGGACTTATCGCGGGGTGGAGCAGCCCGGTAGCTCGTCAGGCTCATAACCTGAAGGTCGCAGGTTCAAATCCTGCCCCCGCAACCAAAATTACATGATATCTACAGTATGATCAGCGCCCC